>JAGAYB010000060.1 GCA_017940705.1 Selenomonas sp.
AACAAAAAAATCAAGTCCTTTCCTTATAAGACCATGAAAAATATATGAATAAGATACTTCATTATATAAGCAGGTACTAAATATTGTCAATGGGGGAATGAAAGAAATACCAGCACAATTACGGCAAGATAAAAAGCACCGGGCAGTGGATAATTATTCCTGCGCTAGTACGCGCGGGGCGCGTAAAATGCTTAGGAACAATTATCCACTGCCCGGTGAAGCTAATGCGTACTTAGCCCTGCGCTAGTACGCGCGGGGCGCGTAAAACGCTTAGGAACAATTATCCACTGCCCGGTGAAGCTGATGTGTGCTTAGCCCTACGCTGGTATGCGTGGGGCGTGTAAAACGCTTAGGAACTAGTATCCTCTGTCCGATGAAGTTGATGTGTGCTTATTTTTATCCTTCGAGAACGGTTTCCAGTTCTTCTAGGGTTTTCTGTTTGCTTTCTTTGCCCAGCAGGATGACTACGGCGGAAATGATGACGAAGACGGAGGCGAACATCAGAAAGATGGTGTTCATGCCAAAGGAACTTCCCAGCATGACGCCGACGAGCATGGGAGCCAGCATGCCGCCGATGCGGCCAAAGCCTGCTGCCCAGCCGCTGCCCAAAGCACGGATATGGGTGGGGTACTGCTCTGGGGTGTAGGTGTAGATAACGCCCCAGGCGCCAAGGTTGAAGAAGCTCATGGCTGCGCCCCAGGCCAGCAGCGTTTCTGCGGTGGCGGCATTGCCGAAGAAGAAACTGCAAATGCCGGACATGAGCAGGAACAGGGACAGGGTATACTTACGGCCGATGACATCCACCAGCCACGCGGCGGCATAGTAGCCGGGGAGCTGAGCCAGTGTCATAATCAGCACGTATTCAAAGGTCTTGACCACAGCAAAGCCCTGAGCGTAGACGATAGACGGCAGCCACATGAAGATGCCGTAGTAGCTGAAAACAATGCCAAACCATGCCAGCCAGAGCATAGCGGTACGGGTGCGGAAAGCCTTGCCCCACAGCGTAGTGAAATGCGGCTTTTTTTCCGCTTCCTGACTTGTCAAAACTGACATGTCAGTTTCCGTGTCAAAGGGCTGACTTTTGACACCCAACTTAGCTTCCAGATTGAGGATTACCTGCTGTGCCTCGTCAATACGGTTTTTCGTCAGCAGGTAGCGGATGGATTCCGGCATGTGCAGGCGAATTAAAAAGACGTACAGGGCAGGCAGGGTACCGATGACGAAAGCAATCTGCCAGCCGAATACAGGAATCACCAGATAAGAAATGCAGGCGGCTGCCAGCCAGCCCACGCCCCAGAAACTTTCCAGCAGGACGATAAAACGGCCGCGCAGATGTGAGGGCGCATATTCACTCATGAGCGTGGCGGCTACCGGCAGTTCACCGCCCAGACCAAAGCCTACCAAAAAGCGGAAGACCAGCAGGGACTCATAGCTCCATGCCAGAGCGCACATACCTGTGGACAGGCTGTAAAGCAGCACCGTGATGGAAAAAACTTTTTTGCGGCCGATGCGGTCGGCCAAGGTTCCTGCAAGTACCGCGCCCAGTGCCATGCCGATAAGGCCGATGGAGCCAATCCAGCCGACCTGCGCCGGTGACAGACTCCACTCCTTGGCCAGCACCGGCAGGACAAAAGCGATAAGCCCTGTATCCATAGAATCAAACAGCCAGCCCAGCCCCGTAAGGACGAGCAGCTTGTAGTGAAAGGAACCCACAGGCAGGGATTCCAGCCGCTGTAAAATCATTTGCTTAACCTCTTTTCAAAAAATGCGACAGCTGTCATGACAATGAAAAATAACAATTTGCATTATACACTGTCTTGACACCTGTCGCAAGTCTTGTGTGAAAAAATTCTGCCGTGGATGATTTTTGGCGAGGGAAATGCTATAATATTGTGGTATTAAATTTATTAAGGAGTTATTTAGTATATGCGTGAAATAAAGGAATGGCTGCTGGCTGGCGGTATCACGCTGGCGGCCGGCCTGATGATGAATATGAACGTGACCTGTGCCGCTGCTGCAAACAGTGATGCGGTGCGGATAAAATTCGGGCAGCCGTCAGCAACAACGGCTGGCGCAAAGAAGCCAGCTGTACCTGCCGGCACCGGCACGGAGAAGGCGATGGGCAAAATAAGAAATGTCCAGCTTACATGGAAGGAAATTCCCAGCGCTGTCCGCTATCAGGTAGTGATATTAAAGTCAGCTGATGATAACAATAAGAATATCGCCCTGACTTATGATTATGTGTATACCAACGGTCTTACCGTTGACCTTCATGATTTCGGCCCGGAGGCGCGTAATTTTTACTGGAAGGTTTGTCCACTGGACTACAACGGCCGGGCGGTGGGGAATCATCACTTCTCCAAGCCGCGACCCATTACCGATGGCAGGATAAACGCTGCTGCCCCCAAACCAACCACCCAGTTTGACAGGATGGATTATTTTCCGCTTTACCCCGTGTTTTCATGGGTGCCCTTTGGCAAGGCCAAGCAGCATGAGGTACAGGTATATCAGGTGACGGGACAGGGAGAAAAGCTCCTGCGCACCTTGCAGGGCGGTGAGTACGATGTTTATGAGGACGGCGGCTACACCATGCCGGGAAAATATTTCTGGCGTGTCCGTGCCTTGAACAAAGACGGCAGTCCTTTGGGAGACTGGTCAGAGAGAAGTTATTTCACCATCAGGGCGGAAAAAACGCCCGTAGCCGCGCTGGGCGACAGCATTACCCATGGCGGCGGCGCCATGTCCGTGTCGCCGGGATATCTTCTGTACGATTGGGAATCCTATTGTCAGGTGCCTGTGAAAAATCTTGGCTATAGCGGCAACACCACCGAAGCCATGCTGGAACGTTTTGAACGGGACGTACTGCCCTTTTCGCCAAGGGTGCTGATTGTGATGGGGGGCGTCAATGACTATCGTCTGGGCACACTGGGCTGGCAGACGGTACAAAATCTGCAGGCCATCAAGGAAAAGTGTGAGGCTTACGGGATTATTGTAGTATTTTTGACAGTGACACCTGTCAACTCGCCATTGATGGTCAGCAGGGCGCATATTGACCAGCCGCCTTACGACTGGCAGGTACATCAGAAATACATCAATGACTGGGTGAAGCAGCAGCCTTATCATCTGGATATTGCCACAGCTTTGACCGACAGCATGGGGAATCTGCGTGATACCTATACGACGGACGGCCTGCATCCCGATTACTACGGCAAGAAATACATCGGCGAACAGGTGGGACGTTACCTGAAGGCTCACTTTGCCTGGGTAACGGACAAGCTAGTGAAAAAGCCCATTCCCACTTACAATGACTGAAAGCATTTTTTGCATTTTTAACCCAGTTATAATGACAACGGCCACATTTTGCTTTAAAATATAAAGTATAATAGGAAATGATATGAACTAAGGGGAAGGTGGAAGTTATGAGAAAGATTTTGGGATGCCTGCTTGTAATTTCCTGCCTGCTGTCTGGTATATGTATGGCTGCCCCCCAACAGATAACCGCTACCGGTATATATGTCATGGGAGAAAATGACTCGCCGAAAATTGCCAAAGACGCAGCCAGGCAGGAGGCCATGCGTTCGGCTGTAGAAAAAGCCGGGGTCTATGTGGAAAGCTATTCCCGGACACAGAATATGCAGCTGACAGCTGACGATATCAAAGTCATTTCCGGCGCGGTGCTCAAGGTCACACACGAGCAGGCGGTGCCGGAACTTTCTGCAGGAGTATGGAAATACACGGTCAGTCTGACCTGTGAGGTGGACACGGATAAAATCGACCTGCAGGCTATGATGGAAAAGCGCAAGGAACTGGAAAAGCTCCAGCAGGAACGCGACGCATTAAAAAAGCAAAACGAGGAACTGCTGGAAAAGTATCGGACAGCGCAGGGGCAGGAAAAAAAGGACATTGGTAAAGAGCTGGAATCCCAGTACTCTTTGCAGGATGTATTTGACAGATGTGCTACCTACATTCAGCAGGGTGAACAGCGGCGCGCCATATATGAACTGAACAAGGTCATCGAGGATAAAAAGGTCAAGGACAGTCCCAGAGCCTATGCGTACTATCTGCGCGGCCGCGCCTACTACGAGCGCAACATGGACACCGAAGCGCTGGAGGACTTTGACGCAGCCAGCGCCACGCCCCATAACGATAATATCTACCCCGTCTGGCGTGCCTGCTACTATCGGGGGCTTATATACTCTGACAGAGAGCAATGGGCTATTGCCTATGAGGAATTAAAAAAGGCATGGGAATCATCGGGACGGCAGGACGCCGAGATAGAAGCTGCCATGCAGCGCGCCAAACGGCATGTCTATCCGGCTTCCAGACGTGAAGAAAGGCGGCATGAACCTCCCGGAAGACAGCAACGTCCCGGCGGCAGCGGTGACGCCATAAATTGGGAAAAGGTGGTTTCCGATGTGTTAATAGGGGTCCTGCGTCAGGGCGGTTTGTAAGGTTTTTTTGCAAAAAGTATTGACAACAGCGCACCTTATCCGTATAATAATGTCTTGTGAGTGACAAACTCGCGAATGGCCCGGTAGTTTAGTTGGTTAGAATGCCGCCCTGTCACGGCGGAGGTCAGGGGTTCAAGTCCCCTTCGGGTCGCCAGTTGCCTTTGTAGCTCAGTTGGTAGAGCAGGGGACTGAAAATCCCCGTGTCAGTGGTTCGATTCCGCTCGAAGGCACCACTAAAAAATCAAATCCTTGTCTTAGCCAATGCTTTGACAAGGATTTTTTGTTTTGCCATAAATATTATCTGGCACGGAAATCAATATAGAGGATTTCCGCTACGTTAAACAGCAGCAGTCCCTTCTTGGTGAAGAAGGAAAAAGAATCAATGTTTTGAAGCTGGAAGGAACTCAAATCGTTGCTCTGCAGAAACTTCTGTCCGTCTTTGTCGGTATAGCGAATGGTCAAAATATCATCAACAGAGACGGAAGAACCGCCCTTCCAATGCACAACTGCTCTCATGGTATCACCCCTAACGTAGTAAATATATTCGACGCAGAAAGAAATTTTCCTGCTTGGGTGGCGGCAGGGACAGGCTGTGCTATACTGAAAAGGGCAGAAATTATGTGTGTAAATTTAGGAGTGTAATAGATGGAAGCATTTTGGGCGGCGTTTTTGCTTGTTTTCTTTGCGGAAATGGGAGATAAGACCCAGTTCCTCGTCATGGCACTGGCTGGCAGGTACAGCAGCCGGGCGGTGCTTATCGGCATGACCTTGGGGATTGTGGTGGTGCATGGCGTGGCTGTAGCCGTGGGCGCCACCATTGGCAGCCTTATCCCGGCAAAAAAAATGACGATAGCGGCCTCGCTCCTCTTCCTCTGCTTCGGTCTGTGGTCGCTCAAAGGGAATACTGAGGAAGAGGAAGAATGCAGGGCCAGCCGTTTCGGTCCCGTAGCCACGGTGGCGCTTACCTTTATCATCGGGGAAATGGGGGATAAAACCCAGCTGGCAGCCGTAGCACTGGCCTCGGAAATGGGCAGCTGGCTGCTGGTTTTCGCCGGAGCCGTAGCCGGGATGCTGATAGCAGACGGTATGGGGCTGGTGGCCGGCAATTACCTGCAAAAGAAAATATCGCCCACCACCATGCAAAAGGTGTCAGCGGCGATATTCATCGTGTTTGGTGTGGCAGGTTTGGTGCAGTTTATGTTATAAATTTAGCTGTGGTTCATTTTATTTTGTCACGAATATATGCTATAATAAGTATATATGTTTTCTATACTTTGTATTACGAATAGACGAAGGAGTGGAGATAATGCCAACAACTAAATCAATAAATATCCGCATTGATGAGGATTTGAAAAGTCAGTCTGACAAAGTGTTATCTGATTTAGGGCTGACAACCTCTGCTGTGGTATCAATGCTGCTAAAAACGATTGTCCGTAACAAGGCAGTCCCTGCGGAATTGTTCACCATTCGTGAACAGGCAAGAAATAACGCCGAGTATTTGGCAAAACTTGACCGCAGCTTTGCCGAATACAAAGCAGGCTTAGGACAGCAACATGAACTGCTAGAGGTCAATGATGTCTAATTTAGTATGGACACCTACTGCTTGGTCAGAATATTTGTCTTGGCAGGTTGAGGACAGAAAGACTTTGAAACGCGTTAATGAACTGATAAGAGATATCGAGCGTAATGGCTTGCGCAAAGGGATAGGCAAGCCGGAACCGTTAAGGCATTATCCAGCTTGGAGCAGAAGAATTGATGATAAGAACCGCTTAGTATATAATGCGGATAATGATGGAAATTTGATAGTCTTTTCGTGTAAGGGACACTATCAGGATAAATGATTGGTTTTGTTTTTTTACTCCTGCAGTTTGATAATAAAATCCTGAACAAAGTTAAGGAAATCTTCCCTCTTGTCAGCTGGTATGGTTGAGTAGGC
>JAGAYB010000061.1 GCA_017940705.1 Selenomonas sp.
CGATTGCCGGGGCGGCGGCCGACAGTGCCGCTACGACGGGCTATCAGGCAGGAGCTGTCGGCGTGGCAGAGCTTTTGGCGGCGGTGCCGGAGATAAATGAGGTGGCGGAGGTCAGCTGTGAGCAGCTGGCAGCCATCGACAGCAAGGACATCACTGCGGCGCAGCAGCTGAAACTGGTGCAGCGCGTCCGGGAACTGCTGCTGTCTGCGGAGGTGGAGGGGATTGTCATTACCCACGGTACGGACACGCTGGAGGAAACGGCCTGTCTGCTGGCTTTGGTGCATTTTGCCGATAAGCCGGTGGTCATTACGGGCGCCATGCGTCCGGCTACGGCGCTCAGCGCTGACGGACCCCTGAACCTTTTGGATGCCGTCCGGGTGGCGGCAAGCGAAAGCGCCCGGGACAGGGGCGTGCTCGTGGTGCTGAATAATGAGATTCACAGTGCCAAGCTGGTGACCAAGCTCTCCACCACAGCAGTGGACACCTTTACTTCGCCTAACGGTGGTGCCCTTGGCGCCGTTAATGACGGTGAGGTGGTCTTTTATCACAGTCCGCAGTTGGCGCATCTGCCCCGGGCGCTGAGCGTCAGTGAAAAGCTGACAAGCCGGAGTGAACTTCCGTATGTGCCCATACTCTACGGGCATAGTGATGATGATGGCCGGCTGGTGAAAATGGCAACGTCTCAGGGCGCAAAGGGCATTGTCTATGCCGGCATGGGCAATGGCAGCGTACCAGAGCGCGCGGAGCGCGAACTGGCGGCCGCAGCCGGACAGGGCATACCTGTAATCCGTGCCAGCACCTGTGCCGCAGGCATGGTGACGCGTGCCGAAGATTCTTATGAGCAGTCAGGCTTTATCGCCAGCGGTGTTTTAAATCCCAAAAAGGCGCGGCTGCTTTTGCAGGTGGCGGCTGTGATGGAGCTGTCAGCGGCGGATTTAAAAAGTTGGCTGAAAATCTGAGCAGAATAAAGGAAAATTTTTTCTTTATGGCGAATAGTACAAGCAAATAGCGTTGCTTTGTAAGTCGTAAATCCCTTGCGTATCCTCGTAAGGGATTTTTGCCATAAGGAGGATGGGCGATGATACAGTACAATTACACGTTAAACTGGAATGCCGATGACCCGGGGATTTGGGATAAGCTGGACAAGGCCCTGCGGTCACTTTCCATGCGGCCGGCCAGCAAACAGGCCAACGCGATTTTTATGCAGTTGTCCTTCCATAATATGGATATGGAGACGGCAGACAAAATCCGGGAAAAGATTCGTGAGTTCCTGCCCAGAGCCGTGGTCGTGGGCATGACGGAGACGCTTTTTTCACAGGTGCCCAGCTATGTGCGGATAAATTGTTCCTTCTTCCAAAGCGCCAGAGTGCGGCTGATGGAATATCCCGGCATGCCCGATGATTTTGGCAGACTGGGTCTGGACATGGGGCAGAAGGTCGCGGCCATGCAGGATGTCAGGGCGGCTTTAGTCATCGGCGTCATGGCGCCCAAGCTGAGCCGCTTTATTGACAACTTTGTGGTCGGCAATGAAAATGTGGTGGTCTTCGGCGCCATTGCCGGAATGTATGAAGATGGCCTTGATGAAGGCGGCCTGAGTTCCAGCCTGTTTTCGCTGGACACCGGCAATAATATGGCCAAGCAGTTTATCGTCGGCAGCGGCTGTATGGAGCGCGGCATTGTGGTGGCCGTGTTCAGCGGCGAAAACCTGAGCATCCGGGCTGATTACACTTTGGGCTGGAAACCGCTGGGCAAGGAAATGATGATTACGGAAACCGTGGGGCAGACCGGTATCAGCACACTGGACAATATGCCGGCCGTGGATATCTACCGTCATTATCTGAAGGTCGTTCCCGATGAACATTTCCTGCAAAATATCGCCGAATTTCCGCTGGTCATAGACAGGGACGGCTGTCCGATTGCCAGAGTACCGCCGGGCTTTGACGAAGAAGGCCGTATTTTCTTTACCGGCGATGTACGGGTCGGGGAACGGGTGCGCCTCTCCTATGCGGTGCTGGAAGACTTCCTCCATGAAACGGAACTGGCCAGTGAGAAGATGAGCCAGTTTGCGCCGGAGGCGCTGTTCCTCAACGTCTGCGGTACCCGTGGCCTGTTCCTGCAGGACAAGGCCCAGATGGAAAATATCTACTATCAGCGCAGTGCCAATCAGCTCAATGCCTGCAGCGGTACAGGGGAAATTTATTGCTATCAGGGACACGGCGGTATTCTAAACTGCGCTTTGGTGGCCGTGGGCTTCCGTGAGGGACGCAGCAAGTCGGCGCTGACGATTTTTGACGAGCCGGAAGAAACGACGGAGAACACGCCCGTGCGCCTGTCGGCCAGAGTAGCGGCTTTTCTGGAGGCAGTGACCAGAGAACTGGAGCACACCAACCGGGAATTGCGTGAGATGGCCGTGGAAACGGAAAAGTCCAGCATTGACAAGTACAAATTCCTGGCCAGCGTCAGACGGGATATCGCAGCCCCCTTGCAGAGAGTAATTGCAATGGAGCGCCGGGTGCAGAAAGAAAGCACCGAGGCGCATATCCGCAACTATGCCAGAGAAGGGCGCAAGGCCGGGGAAAAGGTGTTCGGCGTCATTCAGCGTATCTTTGATTTTTTGGAGATGGAGGCAGGCAACTTTAAGCTCAACGAAGATGAGTACCGTCTTGACCATCTGCTGGAATCCCTGCGTCAGGACTTGTCCGAGGAGGCAGAGGCCAAGGGCATTGAGCTCAAACTGAATCCGCAGGGCGATATTCCCAGCGTCCTTTACGGCGACGAACTGCGGATGCGCCAGCTGCTGCTGAACCTGCTGGGCAATGGCTTGAAATATACAGAGCAGGGCAGCGTGGAATTGAGCATCACGGCGGAAAAGACCGGGGCGGCAGAAGCCAATCTGACGATTTGCGTCAAGGATACGGGCGTAGGCATGACGGCGGAGCAGCTGGCGGAACTTAACGATATTCTGGAAATGAATGTGGATAAAAAGGTCAGCAGCCTTGACGATACGGGGATTGGCATCAGCGTGACCCAGCGCCTGCTCAAACTTATGGGCAGCGGCCTTGCCATCAGGAGCAAACCGGGCGAAGGCGCGGAGGTGTCCTTTGTCCTGCGGCAGAGGGTTCTCAGCTGGATTCCCCTGCGGCAGAACGACAGCGCAGCGGCTGACGAAGCCGTGGAGGAAAAAGAAACCATCAGTCAGGAAGAGCTGTCCGAAACATGGGAGGCGCTGAAGGAAATTGCCGATGCCCGGGAAATGGAAAGCCTTGATTATATGCTGGAAACGTTGGAGGGCTATCAGCTGCCGGAACGGGAGGCAGGTCTGCTTCTGGAACTGCGCGCCGCAGCCAAGGAAGAGAACTGGACGCTCATTCAAAAACTGGTGCAGTAAAAAAATTAAATTTTATCTTTTTGACCTATTGACTTTTTGACTATTTGAGTTATAATAAAATTGTAATCAGGAAAGAGCAAAAGCAACTGGTTACAGAAATGTTACAAATAGTCAAGAGAGGCACAGCAAGCTCCCTTGGCCGGTATAGATTTTAGAAAGGGGTTGCTGATTATGTTTGGTTTGGTTCCGTTTGGCAGTCGTAAGGATTTGGCGGCAGGCAATGCGCCGCGCAGCATCTGGGACGTTTTCAATGAGCCGTTCTTCCATGATGATTTCTTCCCCACCATGTCGGATTTCAATACCGCTGGCGGTATGCGCGTAGATGTCAAGGACAATGGCGACAGCTATGAGCTTACGGCAGACCTGCCGGGAATGAAGAAGGAAGATGTAAACCTGAGTTATCAGAACGGCTATCTCACCATTGCTGCCCAGCAGCAGAGCGAGAGCGGCGATAAGGATGACAAGGGCAATTACATCCGCCGGGAACGCCGCATGGGTTCTGTGAGCCGTTCCTTCTACATTGATAACATTGATGAAAGCCGGATTGATGCAGAATTCAAGGATGGCGTGTTGACGGTGAAGATGCCGAAGGCTGCCGAAGTCCAGCATAATACCAATATTCAAATCCGTTGAGGCGTGGTTTCCTTGACAGGACGATAAAACGGGGCTGCTGCATGAGTGATTTTTCGCTCATGCAGCAGCCCCGTCTTTTTTGACATTTAGGCCTTATCGCCGTAATAGGACAAGGTCAGCATGGTGATATCATCGGACTGGGCAGCTGTGCCCACATGGTCTGCCAAAGATTTTTGTACGGCAGCCAAAAGCTCCTGCAAATTCAGCTTTTCTGTGCCGTCCGTATTCAGGGTATTGAGCAGGCGTTCTTCGCCATACAGCTCCTCGGCTTCGTTCAGGGCTTCGGTGACACCGTCGGTATAGAGGAACAGCTTATCTCCCGGCTCCAACATCATATCCTGACCGGCGAAGGGCAGCTCGTCCATCCCACCCAGAACGAAATTGCGTTTCACATCCATATAGGAAAATTTATTTTCCTTTGCCCGATAGACCAGCGGCGGATTATGTCCGGCGTTGACATAGGTGAAATGACCTGTCTTGGTATTCAGCAGCCCCACAAACGCTGTGACAAACATCATGGCATCGTTATTCTGGCAGAGCTGGTCATTGGTGCAGGACACCAGCGGTGCCAAATCGTTGCTGCCGCCCAGGGTGAGGGCGAAGTTTTTGAGGATGGTCTTGGCAATCACCATAAAGAGCGCCGCCGGAACGCCTTTGCCGGATACATCGGCAATTGTAATCATGACGTGATTTTCATCCAGCATATAAAAATCGTAAAAATCGCCGCCGACTTCTTTGGCCGGGTGCATGCTGGCGTAAATATCAAATTCCTTTTTCTCCGGGAAGGGAGGGAAGATACGCGGCAGCATACTTTCCTGAATGTTGGTCGCCACGCTCAGCTCCGTGGAAATGCGTTCTTTTTCTGCCGTCACCTGTGCCAGATCTTTCATCTGGCTTTGCAGTTCATCGGTCATGGCATTGAAGCAGACTGCCAGATGCTCAATTTCGTTGCCGGTGTTGATGGAGAGTTTCTTATCCAGATTGCCGCTGGCGATTTCCCGTACACCATCGGCCAGCTCGTGAATGGGGCTGACGAAACGCTCGGCCACCCGGTTGCTGATAAAGGGCACGGCCAGCAGGAATAATCCTGCCAGAACCAGTACAGACAACAGGGTATGCTGGATGGAACTGTTCAAAACAGCAATGAAATCAGCGGTGGTCTGTTCGATGACCTCGGCATTGGCCTGAACAGGACGATCTACCTCGGCTGTTTGCATGACGATGCCGTAGCTGGCATTCATATCCTTTATCGGCGCGTAAGCCAGATAGCAGGGAATCCCATCAATCACAACCTCACTGATGCCTGTCTCCCCGGCGGTCATCTGCCGGGCTGTCTGGGCAAGCTGCTCATCGGCGGTATCAAGCAGGCTCTCTCCGTCCGGGCCTTTGGCCTGCAGAATGCCGCTGTCCGTGGCGGAGAAGATAATGTGCCCCTGCGCGTCAATCAGAAAGCCGTAGCCGGTTTCGCCCAAGCGTGTGCCCTCGATGACCTCGCTTACCTGTGTCAAAAACATACCTGCGCCCACAACGCCGGCAACTTCGCCGTTATTGCCATAGTAGGGGGCGGCACAGGTTATCGCTAAATTGCCGCTGTACAGGTCATTGTATACATGGGAAAAAATCACCTTTTTCTGCGTGGTGGCGTCAATGTACCAGGGACGTGTCCTAAAGTCAACATTGAATGACGCAGTTTCCCCGTCTTTAAATTTCTTGTCCGAACGGTCATCCACGATGATGCCAAAACCACTGCCGGAGATTACATAAGTGGCGGCTACGGCAGGCTGACTGTCGTTTACCTGATACAGCCAGTCCTGCAGATTCGCCGTAAGGCCGATTTCCGGCTGCAGGGCCTCGTGGGAAACAGAGGGGGCGTACTGCAGATGGGCTGAAAGCTGTCCGCCCCGTTCCCGGCGCGGCTCGTCTACATGACGCATGGCATAGTCCTGTGGGGCTTGTCTGATGTGTGTCATTTCCCGTGACAGCATGGTTACATTCTGCCCCAGATTGGCAAATATCAACTCTATCTGCTTGCCGCGGTTAGCCAGCATGCGCTTGAGGTCGCCTTTTAAGTCTTCGCGCAGCACAGCACTGCTGTTGTCGGCGGCAGACTGGCCGATGCTCTGGCCTATCTGTACGGCATGGGAACGGATATTATTCATGCCGTAGAGAAAAATGCCGCCAACCAGCAGCAGTGTCCCCAGACAAAATAACAGCAGCAGAAGAAGAGTTTGTTTTTTTATGCCCATATTACCCATGATAATTTCCCCTGTTCTGATAGCATGTTTTTACATATTTAAGCAGGTACTGCCCGTCTTCGGCGATGGCAATGGCGGCAAAGTCAATCGGTACATGGCCGGGATTATGCAGCAGCATGAATTCATTTTTGCCGGTGATAGGCTGCCAGCCGGTGAAGAAATAACCAAGCTGCCGCAGCTCGTGATAGGCTGCTACAGCACGCTGGTCGCTCACGTTCAGCATGATATTGAAGGTTTGCCGTGGGGATGGATATTTTTGGGCGATGCTGCGGATACAGTCTGTAATATCCGTGCCGCTTTCCTCGATCCGGATACTGCAGCTTGAATGTACGGCATCGTTTTCCACCACCAAACGGCTTTTGCCTGATAAGGGGACAAAACCGCTTTCCGTATTCACCTTCACGCCCAGAGCGTCATAAACATATCGGGCTATATTTGTATGTTCGGCAGGGATGTAGATAGTTCCTGCATTATCTTTTTCCTGACGTATGACAACGATGTTCTGATGGTGCTTCGCATTTTTATCGTGCATAAAGGACTGGGAAAGTTTTTGCAGATCCAGCACGGAGAACAAAAAGCCGCAGGGGACAAAACCCAGATGTTCCATGCTGCGCTGTGAGAAATCGTGATAGGTTACGGAATAAGCGTAGCCGGCGGAAATGCCCGGCATAGCGGAAAGTTCCTTTAGTGCCATGGAGAACAGGGTGCCCATGATGCCGAAATGGCGATATTTTTTTAGTACCAGCGCAATTATCAGTTCACAGGTGGCATCATGGGGCTGATTTGGTTTCAGCCCCAGAACCGCCACGATTTTTCCGTCGGCTTCAGCCACCAGAAAATGAAATTTGCCATGGGCCGCGCCTTTTCGTAAAACTTCCGGCTTGTAATACTCCGGTATCAGATAGGTGCTGTCGTATTCATTCTGAATGCAGGCAACAACTCCCGGAGCGTCGGCAGGGCGAAAATCACGATAACATACTTGCAGCTGCCTGCCGTCTCTTTCAGCCATTTTGTATTCCATAAAGCAGTCTCCTATTTCCTTTGTATTTGTACCATCAGGTTATTTATACCAAAAGTTGTTTTGTAATGGATTTCATCAGCGAACCGCAGCACCATGGCAATGCCAAGGGCGTCCTGCAGTGCCAGCGGGTCTTTGCTCTGCAGCTGCCTGTAGTATTCCAAGGGATTAAACATTTTGCCGGTGCTGCGGATGCGCAGGATGATGGAGCGCTTGTTGTGTTTTTTTACCAGCAGTACGCGCCCGTCCAGTACGGCCTCCTCATTAGGGCAGGAATGCTCCTTGATGCTGAGTAGCATTTCCTCCATGGACATGCGCACCAGCATGGTTTCCTTGGTGGTCAGTTCATTTTTCTCGCAGAACTCTTCCAGCTCATCCATTTTGCTCACAATAGCATTGGTATCTGCCTTAACCGTAAAGGAGAGGTATTTGCCCGTGCGCTCGGCGGTGAGATCCTGCAGTAAAAAACCCGTATAACCGCGCTTGTTGTAAAGAGGCTTGAACAGCAGCACGATGACCAGCGGACTGACAGCGGCCAGCGTAAATGACCACCAGATACCGGGCAGGCCGTAGATGCCTGACAGCAGCCATGCCGGCAGCAGGATAAAGAGAAAGGTCCGGGAAAATACCAGCACATTGGCTAAGAAGGTGAAGCCTGCCGCCTGATAGTAGAAAAACATCAGGTAGCAGCACACGGAAGGGGGCAGGCTGAAAGCAAAGATATACGCTGCTTCGGAAGCTGCCGCAAGCGCCTGTCCTTTAAGGCCGAACAGGGAGGCAATTTCTGACGGAAAGAGCAGGATGACAACTGTCGTCAGGCCGACCAGCACAAAGCCGATGATATGAGCCTCGCGCTCAAGGCGCCGTACACTAATCGTATCTTGTTCCTGCGTAAGCACGCTGACGAAGGAGGTTGTACCCTGCGCCAGCCCCGAGAGGAAGATCAGGGAGAAATTTTCCAGTGCCGTAACCACGGAAAAAGCCGCAAGTCCCGTCTCGCCGGCTGTGGCAAGGAGCAGCCGGTTCATGATTATCGTGCGGAAAAATGCCAAAAGATTGTTTGCTGCCGACGGACTGCCAAACCGTATAAGCTGCCGGGCAAGCGTCTTGTCCCACTGCCGGACAAAGCGGAAGGCCGACTTTCCCCGGATTAAGGAAAAAATTCCCAGCAAAGATGTCAGCAGGGAGGCCGTCACCGTACCCCAGGCGATGCCGGCAATGCCTAGGGGGATTATCTGAATAAAAAACCAATCCAGAGCGATATTCAGCACGGCCAGCCCCAGAAACAGGCTGATTATCAGCCGGAGCCGTCCTGTCAGCCGCAGAAAATTAAAGGGCAGATAAAAAAGCGCCATCCCCACACCGCCCCAGAGGTAAACCAGCCCATAAGCGCAAGCTGCCTCGTGTATC
>JAGAYB010000062.1 GCA_017940705.1 Selenomonas sp.
CGGATTTATCCTTGCGCAGCTTCATGCCGACAGTCCAGTATTCCACCGAATCAAAGGCCTGTATCTCCTTTTCCCTGTCGCAAATCAGCTTTACCGTTACCGACTGCACGCGTCCAGCCGACAAGCCCTTGCGCACCTTGCGCCAGAGCAGCGGCGAGAGCTTATAGCCCACAATGCGGTCCAGCATACGCCGTGCCTGCTGGGCATCCACCTGGTCAATATTGATATGCCGGGGATGTTTTACCGCCTCCTGAATGGCCGGTTTGGTAATCTCATTAAAGACGATACGGCAGTCTTTATCAGCATCAATCCCCAAAATAAAGGCCAGATGCCAGGCAATAGCCTCCCCCTCACGGTCAGGGTCGCTTGCCAGATAAACTTTATCGGCATTCTTGGCATCCTTTTTCAGCGCCTTGATTAAATCGCCTTTACCGCGGATATTTATATATTTAGGGGCAAAATCATTGTCCACATCGATACCAAACTGGCTTTTCGGCAGGTCACGCAAATGCCCCATCGAGGCCCGTACCATATATTTTTTCCCCAAATATTTTTCTATGGTTTTTGCCTTGGCTGGTGACTCCACAATTACTAAAGTCTTTTTGACCTTGTTTTTGGTCTTTACCTTGGTCTTAGTGCTTGTCTTCCCTTTTTCTGCAGCCAAAACTTCACTCCCTCTCAGCACGTCTAAAGCCGTGCATTTCGTTTTCTATCACAATCCCCTTAAGCTCCATGGACAGAAGCCAATAGGATAAATTTGCTATTTCACCATCCGGCATGCTCATGATGATTTCATCCATGGTCAGCGGATGCTCAAAGGACAGCACCTGATAAATCTGCCATTCCTCCGGCAGGAGCTTCAGGCTCTTTTTAACCGGCGCTGCTGTAATCTGAAATTCCTCCAGCACATCAGCCGGTGTCAGCACCAGCTTTGCCCCCTGCTGAATAAGCCGGTTGCAGCCGGTACATCCCGGCGCGTAAATGCTACCGGGAATGGCATAGACATCCCGTCCTGCCGCCAGCGCCATTTCCGCCGTGATAAGCGAACCGGATTTGGCAGCCGCCTCCACCACCAGCGTCCCTTCAGACAGTCCGCTGATAATGCGGTTACGGGCAGGAAAATACGCAGGCAGAGGATTTGTGCCCGGCTCGTACTCAGAGATAACAGCGCCGCTTTCGGCTATCTCCTCTAAAAGATGCCGGTTTTCAAAGGGATAAGCCACATCTACGCCACAGCCCAGCACCGCTACAGTGCGGCCTGCCTTGAGCGCTCCCCGATGGGAAAAGGTGTCTATCCCCCGGGCGGCGCCGCTTACCACCGTAATGCCCTGAGCGGCAATTTTTTCCGCAAACTCCAGGGCGGCGGCCTCACCGTAGCCGGAATACTTTCTGGAGCCTACCATCGCCACACGCCGGGCATCCGCTTCCAAAGTACCGCGATAGTAGAGCAGTACAGGCGGCGCATAAATTTCACGCAGGACTTGCGGATAGTTTTCTTCCATTAAAGATACGACGCTTATCTGCCGTTTCTCACAGGTCTCCGCCAGCGCCTCTGCCTCTGCCTCATGCTGACGGCAGAAATCGGCCAGCCGCTGTGCCAACGAATACGGCAGCCTGCCCATGGCAGCCAGTTCATCACCGCCTGCCTGCCAAAGCCTGTCCACGTCCTGACATTCTTCCAGCAGCTGCCCCATATAACGGCAGCCAATCCCCGGACACCGCAGCATTACTGCCAGCCTGAAATTTGCTTCTTCCATTGCCATCGCCATCCTAAAGTCTGTATAACACAATAACAAATATTTACCAATTATGCAACTCTTTACAGATAATTTACATGAATCCCACCCCCATAATATGTTCCACCCAAACCGTATTTTTTCCTCTTATGACATAAAAACAGAGCCACTTTGCAGTGACTCTGTTTCATTTACCTGATTCTTCTATAAGCCCGGGGCTTGGCGAGAATTTCCGACCAGACGATGGCCTGCTGTATTTCGTTCAGCCCCGGCATTACCGCAGCCGCAGCTTCCTTGTCAGCCTTACGCTGCTGCGCTTCTTCTGCCCGACGCTGCTCACGCCTGCGTTTTTCCCGGAGCATTTCCTGATACTTCTCCTGTTGGGCGATTATCTCCGCCTCAGCCTGAACCTGCGAAACAGTTTCCAGCTCCGGCAGCGAGGGTGCACCCTTCAGCTCGGGAATCTCCAGCTTTGCCCTCTCAAGCCGGTCTGCGTCAGGCGCGGAAATATCCGGCACGGGACGCCGTCCCGGGTTCGGCACACGCCGTTTGGGTACAGGTTTCTTCTTGCCAGTCCTGTCGGATATAATCGCAAAAATCACAAAGAGAATTATAGCCCAAAAGGAATCCATGGGTATTCCCCCTTATCAGCCCTTAACCGGTGCGCTGGGAGCCTGCAGCTTGCCGCCACTGTTCCCGGTGCTGATGGCATTGCGCATATCCGTATCAGCCTGTACATTATTGAGATTGTAATAATCCATTACTCCCAGCTTGCCTTCACGCAAAGCCTGTGCCATAGCATGAGGAACTTCTGCCTGAGCTTCCACGACCTTGGCTTCCATTTCCTGCGTATAGGCCTTCATTTCCTGTTCCTTGGCCACAGCCATAGCGCGGCGTTCTTCGGCCTTGGCCTGGGCAATGCGCTTGTCGGCTTCGGCCTGGTCGGTCTGCAGTTCTGCACCGATGTTGCGGCCCACGTCCACGTCGGCAATATCAATGGACAGGATTTCAAAAGCCGTCCCGGCATCAAGCCCCTTGCCCAATACCGTTTTGGAAATATCATCGGGATTAGCCAGCACATCATTATGGCTTTCCGAAGAACCCACCGTCGTGACAATGCCTTCGCCGACACGGGCGATAATCGTCGGCTCACCGGCGCCGCCCACCAGACGGTCAATGTTGGCGCGCACCGTCACCCGGGCCTTGATTTTCAGCTCAATGCCGTTTTTGGCTACGGCTGAAACAACCGGGGTCTCAATGACCTTCGGATTGACGCTCATCTGCACGGCTTCCAGCACATCACGGCCAGCCAAGTCAATGGCTGCCGACCGCTCAAAGGGCAGAGGAATCTGAGCGCGATGCGCCGCGATAAGGGCATCCACGACCTTATCCACGTTACCGCCGGCCAGATAATGTGCCTCCAGCTGATTTACCGCCACATCAAGACCTGCCTTATTGGCCTTTATCAGCGGCAGGATAATCTTATTAGGCGGCACACGGCGCATCCGCATACCTACCAAAGTCATAATGCCCACATGCACATTGGCCGCCAGAGCCGAAATCCACAGCCCTATGGGAACAAAATGCAAAAAAATCATTACAAAGGCAATTAACAATACCAGTAAAAAGCCGGAACCAATCAAACCACTCATAAGCACAAAACCTCCTTAAACCTGTCTTACTACCACACGATTGCCCTCAACAGCCACTACCTGCACCTGCTGCCCTTTAGCGATAAAGGCTCCTTCAGAAACTACATCCACAGGCTTGCCGTTTAGTCGCACACTGCCGGCCGGACGTAATTCTGTCAGCACTTCCCCGGTAGCCCCCAGCAGGGATTCACGGGGCTCTGCACTGACATAGCCGCGCTCGGAACGGCTTTCATCCTTTAAAACGACCTTGTTCCATAATTTGCTGGATGGCAGCCGCTTCACAATCAGCGCAAACATCACAATAGCCGCCGCAAAGGAAATGAGCATGGCATACAAAGCCTGAATATCACCGCCCAGAGCCAGCACCACGCTGTAAAGCATAGCCGCCACTCCCAGACCTGCCAGCAGGCCCACCGTAGGCAGCAGCATTTCCACGATAATACACATAATGCCGCCCATAAAAATGGCAATCTGATATAAGGAAACAAGCCCCTTCACATACTGACTGCCCCAGAATACCCCGGCAGCAACCAGCCCCAAAAGTATTCCTGCTCCCATGCCGCCGGTTTTAATCTCCACCATCACGGCCAAAAACATAATCGCCAGCAGAAGCATCTGCAACACAGGCATACCTATTGCTATATCCATAACTTCACCCCCTTGACGTTATTCCACACATTACCCCCAAAATCCTGCCCTGCACAGCAAAGCAGTTATCCCAGCGAAGCAGCAGCATCACACTAAGCCCATGATACTGGTGATGTTTTTTCGCAGCGTTTGACGCTTGCGTTTCAGCGAAAC
This sequence comes from Selenomonas sp., assembly GCA_017940705.1. The sequence goes on from JAGAYB010000062.1 coordinate 4,190, forward strand.
AACAGCATCGCACTAAGCCCATAAGGTTGGTGGTGTTTTTTTGCGGCGTTTAACGCTTGCGTTTCAGCGAAGCAACAGCATCGCACTAAGCCCATGAGGCTGGTGATGTTTTTTCGTAGCGTTTGACGCTTGCGTCTCAGCGAAGCAACAGCATCGCACTAAGCCCATAAGGCTGGTGATGTTTTTGCGCAGCGTTTGACGCTTGCGTCTCAGCGAAGAAAAAATATTGCCAGCCTTATGGGCGTCTTATTCACCAACGCACTTACTGCAAGAAACTCTTGACGATGGTGTTGACCATTTTCCCATCAGCACGCCCCTTAACCTTCGGCATCAGCACGCCCATAACCTTGCCCATATCTTTCGGCGTTGCCGCCCCGGTCTGCTCCACAGCAGCTTTCACCAGCTCGCGCACCTCATCTTCCGACAGCTGCGCCGGCAGATAGGGCAGCAGGACATCAATCTCGCCCTGCGTCTTGGCTACCAAATCATCACGGTTGCCCTTTTGGAATTCTTCCATAGAATCGCGGCGCATTTTTACTTCCTTGCTGATAACGGCAATTACATCATCGTCACTCAGCTCCTTCTGCCCGTCGATTTCCTGCTGGCGGATAGCGCCGCGCACCATGCGGATAACAGCCAGACGCTCCTTTTCATGATTCTTCATTGCCTCTTTCATATCAGCGGTCAGTTGTTCTTTCAATGCCATAATATTCATCCTCCTGCACTTTCCTTCATATAGAAAAAGAGACACCTGAAAATCTTGCGACTTGCAGATGTCTCACGCAAATTATCTGAACTTGCGCTTACGAGCTGCCTCAGATTTCTTCTTGCGGCGAACGCTCGGTTTCTCGTAATGTTCACGTTTTCTCACTTCAGCCAGAGTACCAGCCTTCTGGGACATACGCTTGAAGCGGCGGAGAGCACTATCGATTGATTCGTTTTTACCAACTTTAATTTCGTTTGCCATCTATTTTTCCCCCCCTCCACTTAACATGGGAGTTTGTGTTTTCATAACTACACCACGCTATTATACTATAATCGGGCGAAGCATGTCAACACAAATCCACATAACTCGCTTAGCCGGGGGGCCATTGCATGGAGCGACCGCCCAGAAGGTGGAAATGCAGATGTTTGACCGTCTGACCGCCTTCTGCGCCAGTATTTGCTACCACACGGAAACCGGATTCATCAACGCCCAGTTCACGAGCCAGCTGCGGAATGACATCCACCATAATGTGCGCTGCCAGTTCCTTGTCCTCAGCCTTGAGCGCAGCCAGACTGTCCACATGCTTCTTCGGAATAATCAGCACATGCACCGGAGCCTGCGGCTCTAAGTCCTTAAAGGCTGCCACCTGCTCATCTTCGTACACCATTGTGGACGGAATCTCCTTTTGTGCAATCTTGCAAAAAATACAATCTGCCATCATTTACACCTCCTTTGCCAATCACATACGGTATATTATTCGACTTTTATTACAAAATACCTGCTTTTAACGAAAATTTATCTGTTATTGGACTACAGTTCCCCAAACACCGTCACGGTAAAGTTTTTCCAACCGGACAGCATAAATATCACCGCATTTCACCTGCGAATCCGTATAGACGCGGATATAGTTATCTGTCAGCCCATCGGTAATGCCCTCTGTATTGGTCTCAAACAGCACACGCATGGTTTGGCCCAGAAAACTTTTATGGAACTCCTCCGTCTTGCGATTGGCCAGTTCCTGCATTCGTCTGGCTCTGTCTTTCTTGACCTGCTCAGGCACCTGGTCTTTACGCGCCGCTGCCGGTGTACCGCTGCGCCGGGAATAGGGGAAAACGTGCATACGGGAGAAATTCATCTGCTCCACGAATTTCAGGCTGTCGGCAAACTGCTCCTCCGTCTCGCCCGGAAAGCCGACAATAATATCTGTGGACACCGCCACGCCGGGAATCTGCTCCTCGATATGGGCAATCAGCCGCCCAAACTCCGCCGTATCATAATGACGGTTCATATCTTTGAGCACGCTGTCCGAACCGGC
>JAGAYB010000063.1 GCA_017940705.1 Selenomonas sp.
ATGCCCGGTCAGGATTCGAGCGAGGATAAGAAGCTGGCCTCCCAGCGCTTTGTCAGCTCGGAACTCATTCAGTCAAAGCTTGACTATCAGATTTGCCTGCCGCGCTGGTATGATGCCGGTAAGAGCTACCCCCTGATTGTTGTCGTCAACGATGTGAACGGAGAAACGGACGGCAGAGCTTTGCTGAAGCAGCCGGACGGCGTTGGTGCCTGGGTGGATGAATTAGAGCGCAACCAGCAGTATGCAATCGTTCTGACCGTGCAGTCGACAAAAGATTTTGAGCAGCGTGTCGGCCGTCTGTCCAATACCGAGGGCATGGAGATTATGCGTTCGCTGCTGAAGGATGTGCGTCAGAACTATGCCGTAAATAAAGATGCCATTTACGGTATTGGTGAGAACAAAGGCGCATGGGTGATTCAGCTTATCAGCGAACAGCTGCCCAGCTATTTCAAAGCAACTTATCTTGATGAGAATACCGTTGATGGTAAGGCAGATAACAAAGCTATTCATGACTGGCTGATGAAAGAAATGGCAGCACAGGCAAAATAACAGCAAACATGGTGGGGCTGTTGCACGCAAGTTCTTACTGGTGCAGCAGCCCTTTGTATTCCCGATACATGGCGGAGAGATGTTTACTAAGGGGAAAGGGAACAAAGCCTTGCCGGGAAAAATGCGGTGAACGGAGGAATTTTTTTGCAGGATTTATTAGATGTACATACACACACGCTGGCCAGCGTGCATGCCTATAGCACGCTGCGTGAAATGATAACGGCAGCTAAGGAAAAAGGCCTGTCGCTGGTGGGCATTTCCGACCATGCTCCGGCTATGCCCGGGGCTTTCCATGAGTTCTACTTTTGTAATTTCAAGGTCATTCGCCGGGATGCCTATGGCATCGACCTGCTCATGGGGGTGGAACTGAACATTTTAGATTTTTCCGGCTCTACGGACTTGCGGCAGGAATATCTGGACAGGCTGGATTATGCCATTGCCAGTCTGCATAATCCCTGCATAAAGCCCGGCTCACGGGCGGAAAACACGGCAGCGCTCATCGGCGCCATGCGCAAGCCAAAGGTGAAAATCATCGGGCATCCCGATAACCCCGACTACCCGGTGGATTTTGACGCACTGGCTCAGGCAGCCAAAGAATACCATGTGCTGCTGGAATGCAATAACAGCTCATACACGCCGGGGGGCAGCAGGCAGGGCTCCAGAGAACTTGCCGGTCAGCTGCTGGCGGCCTGCAGGCGTCATGGGACGATGGTCATCATGGGCAGTGATGCACATATTGACTTGGATGTGGGCAATCACAGCTATGCACAGGAAATTATCGCCCGGAATGATTTCCCTGAGGAATTAGTGATAAACAGCTCGCCGGAACGTTTCAAGGAACTGGTAGTAAATAAATTTTAAGATTTAGACAAGTCAAATCTAAAATTTATTTATGGACAGTTCCTATGGGAATGGGTGCAGGCGTAAACTTTTCATCTACGGCAAAGTGTAGTATATTATTGTATAAAAGCGTAATGAGGAGGACGAGCCATGACAGGTGATTGCAGGCCGGTGGATAAGGACAGGGCTGCACAGGCCATCAGGGATTTTTTGGAGGCGGTGGGTGTTGACCTAAAAGCGCAGGGGATGGAAAAGACCCCGGAACGCGTGGCGAAAATGTATGAATTCCTCTTTAGCGGCATGGGCAAAGGCACGGCCGATATCTGGGGAGAGACCTTTGATGCCGGTTCTGAAGGCATTGTGGCGGTACGGCACATACCCTTTTATTCCATGTGTGAACACCATCTCGTGCCCTTCTTTGGCGAGGTAAGCATTGCGTACCTGCCGGGAAAGGGACGGGTCGCCGGCTTTAGCAAATTTTCCCAGCTGGTGGAGCGTCTTTCCCATAAACCGCAGCTGCAGGAGCGTCTGGCGGCGCAGATTGCAACAGCGGTGCGTAGTGATTTGGACGCCCAAGGGGTTCTGGTGGTTGTCGAGGCGCAGCAGCTGTGTATGACCATGCGCGGCGATTTGGCCCATGGAACACGGACGGTGACCTCAGAATGCAACGGGGTATTTAAGGAGGATACGGCGCTTTATCAGCAGGCGTGGATGATACTAGGAGGCAAAAAGTCTTGACCGTACAGCGCACATATACCTTTGCCGATGGAAAGAAACTGACGCTGGGGAAGCGAACCCTCATTATGGGGATTTTAAACATCACGCCGGATTCTTTTTCTGATGGCGGCAAATTTAACAACCGTGATGCCGCACTGCGCCATCTGGAGGAAATGGTGGCTGCCGGTGCCGATATCATTGATGTGGGGGCTGAGTCCAGCCGTCCCGGTTTTACGCCTATGCCTGCCCAGGAAGAGATGGACAGGCTCTTGCCTTTATTAGAGGAAATTCTGCAAAATTCGCCCGTGCCGGTATCGGTGGATACATTTAAGGCCGCAACGGCCCGGGAGGCAGCCCGGTGCGGCGCGCATATTTTAAATGATATTTGGGGCCTGCAATACGGGGCTGAACCGGGGGCCATGGCCGCGGTGGCGGCAGAATTTAGTCTGCCGGTAGTGGTGATGCACAATCAGCAGGGGACGGAATATGCCGGGGATATCATCACGGCAATGCAGGCTTTTTTCCGTAAGTCTCTCAGCATCGGACAGGCTGCCGGCATGAAAAAGGAGCAGTTTATCCTTGACCCGGGCATTGGCTTTGGCAAGACCGCCGGGCAAAATTTGGAGGTTTTGCGGCGGCAGGAGGAACTGCTGCAGTTAGATGGCGAAGAATATCCCCTGCTGCTGGCGGCCAGCCGTAAGAGCTTTATCGGCAAAACGCTGAATCTGCCTGTCGAGGAACGGATGGAAGCCACGGGCGCGGCCTGCGTGGTGGGTATTATGAAGGGGGCAGGCATTGTGCGCGTTCATGATGTAGCGCCCATTGCCCGTATGTGCCGGATGACAGATGTTATATTGAGGAGCAGGTAATATGGATAAGATAAAATTGACGGGGCTGAATTTTTACGGCTATCACGGCTGCCTGCCCGAGGAACGGCAGATGGGGCAGGAGTTCAGCGTGGACGTAGCCATGTATCTTGACTTGCATGAGGCTGGCCTTACAGATAAGCTGGCAGCCACGGTGAATTACGCAGAGGTTTACAATCTGGTAAAAAAAGTGGTGGAAGGCGAGCCGCGGCAACTGATTGAAGCCGTGGGCGAGGAGATTGCCCGGAATATTTTGCAGGATTTTTCGCTGGTGGCCAAAGTCCGGGTTACGGTACACAAGCCCCATGCGCCCCTGCCGGGTGTGTTCACCGATGCCTCCATAAGTGTGGTACGGACACGGAGTTAAGCCAGTGAAAATATATTTGAGCCTGGGGGCGAATCTGGGGCAGCGGGGAGAAACCCTGCGTGAAGCCTTGCGCCGCCTGAGAAACTTACCACAGACAAAGCTGCTGGCCGTGGCGCCTTTTTATGAGACTGCCCCTTGGGGTAATCTGGCGCAGCCGGCCTTTTTAAATACAGCTGCCATGGTGGAAACGGCATTGTCACCCGATGAATTTTTACACGCCAGCCAGCGGATTGAGCAGGCTTTAGGCCGGGTGCGCCATGAACACTGGGGCGCCAGAACTATTGACATCGACCTGCTGGCAGCGGAAGGCTTTGTATCGGATACGGAGGAACTAAAGCTGCCCCATCCTTATCTGACAGAACGGGCCTTTGTGCTTGTCCCCTTACGGGATATTGCTCCACAGTTGTCCATCAAGGGACGGACGGTGGCGGATTGGTGCAGTGATGATGCGATAAAGGATCAGGCAATAAGTGCAGCGCCGGAACTGCATGAGCCCTATCCCCTGAGCATGATTGCCTGCCTTGATGAGCAGGGGGGCATAGGGCGGCAGGGGCAGCTGCTTGTCCGTAACGCGGCAGACATGGCGCATTTCCGGCAGGAAACGCTGGGACAGATTGTGATTATGGGGCGCAAAACGCTGGAATCACTGCCCGGCGGACGTCCCCTGTCCGACAGGGTGAATATTGTCCTGTCAAAGAAAATGCAGCGCGCTGATGTACA
>JAGAYB010000064.1 GCA_017940705.1 Selenomonas sp.
CAGGTTCCCCTGCCGCTTAATCAGTTTGGTGTGCTTTGCGCCCTGACTGATACCTGCGGCCTTGCCATCACCGACATCAGCCGCCAGCTGAATATTTCCAAGCAGCAGATGACCACCATCATTGAAAAGCTGGTCAATGCCGGCTATGTCTGCAAGGAGCCTGACCCTCACGACCGCCGCCGTCTGGTCATAACCATCAGCGAACGAGGGAAGGATTTGCTCAATGACCATGTGCAGCAGTTCCGTAAGCGCTTTGAAAGCCACGCCAAAAATCTTACGGATAATGAGCGCACCGAGCTGGCCAACGTCCTGCGCCGCTACTACGAACTCATCAGCAAAATGTTTTCGCTGTAGCACCACATATCTGATTGCAAAAATCCGTTGACGCGAAATTGTCGTCAACGGATTTTTTTTATTACAGTTCAATTACGTCCAAATCATCCGGCACAAAGATATTACCATGATAATATTCCCGTGCCTCTGCCGTGTAATCAGCCTTGCGCGTGGCAATATGCTTGTCCTCCGTATGATAGAGTACGAGATTCTTTACCGCCAGTTCCTCAGCCAGCTCGCTGGCTTCTTTTACCGTGCTGTGATTTTTCTCGTAGGGCTTAAAGATATCTCTGTCCTTGTACTGACAGAAGGCTTCTGCCAGCAGCCAGTCAGCACGCTCTGCATACTGACGGGCATGCTCATTATAGGGTTCATCACCTAAGCAGGTGAACTTCATGCCATCGGCAAATTGCAGCTCATAGCCAAACTGCTTGGCCTTGGTTGACATGATATCAAAGGCCGTCAATTTAAACATCGGCAAGTCAAGGCTTTCCCCGTCCCTGACTTCCTGCAGGATGATGTCCGTGCCTACCCGGGCAAAATCTTTTTTCTTGAGCGTCATCTCCGACATTTTTTCGAGCATATCCTTGACCACATCATGGCAATAGATATGGAAACTGCCCTCGTATTTGCCCTTGTTCATGAGGTCAGCCACCTTGCGGATAATCCAGACCACGCCGAGAACATGGTCGGTGTGACCGTGGGTTACAAACATGTGATGGCATTTGTTGTAGTCAAAGTTCGTGACTTCGAGCTGGCGCAAAATGCCATTGCCGCCGCCGGCGTCGGTAAGGAACAGGCTGCCGTCCTCTAATTCCAAAAAGAAACAGGTGTTAAAGCATTTGGTGGCCATGGCAAAGCCAGTGCCGAGGATTACTAACTTGCGCATAATATCACTCCTACTTCTTCTGCCCTTGCAGTTTTTCCAGTGCCTGCCGGGCTGCCTTTTGCTCCGCGTCTTTTTTACTGCGGCCGGTCCCTGTGCCCATGACCCTGCCGGTAATGAGTACATTAAAGGTAAAGGTCTTGTCATGGTCGGGGCCGCTGGTGCCTACCATTTCATAGCTGACATTCTGGCTGGCATCCTGATAGACCAGCTCCTGCAAAATAGTCTTGTAGTCCTTAAGGATGGCACCCTGCTCCACCTGCTTAAAGAGCGGCATGAGCTGGCGTACCACATAATCTCTGGCGGTTTCCCAGCCCTGGTCTAAATAGATAGCGCCGATGACCGCCTCAAATACATCTTCCAAATTTGTCTGCCTGTCCCGGCCGCCGCTCATTTCCTCACCGTGGCCTAAGAGCAGGTAGTCGCCCAAATGAAGCGTCCGCGCAAGTTCCGCAAGGCTGGTGGAACAGACGATACTTGCCCTGGTTTTCGTAAGCTGCCCCTCTGGCATCTGCGGAAAGTGCATATAAAGATAGGTGCTGGAGGCAAGCTCCAGCACCGCATCTCCCAAAAATTCGAGACGTTCATTATGGACGATGTTTTTTTCTTTGGCTTCGTTGGCATAGGATGAATGAATCAGCGCTCTGTGCAGCAGGGTTATATCGTCAAACGACACCCCCAGCCGGCTCTCCAGCCCCAAAAGTTCTTCCTTGCGCTTCGCCGTTAAATTATCTCCCATCGCCCTTAACCTCTTTATTCTGCGTACTTCTTCAGCAGCAGGCAGGCATTGTGACCGCCAAAACCGAAGGAGTTGGACATAGCGGCACGAACCGTCTTGGCCTTAGCCTTATTGGGCACATAGTCGAGGTCAAGACCTTCATCCGGGGTTTCGTAGTTGATGGTCGGCGGCAGCATATCGTTTTCGATAGCCAGTGCCGTGGCGATAGCTTCAACACCGCCGGCAGCGCCGAGCATGTGACCGGTCATGGACTTAATGGAGGAAACGGATACGTTCTTAGCCGCCTCGCCCCATACAGCCTTGATGGCCTCAGTTTCGCCCTGATCATTGAGGTGCGTGGAAGTACCATGCGCATTTACATAGTCAACTTCTTCAGCCTTCATGCCGGCATCATCGAGTGCCAGCTGCATGCACTTAGCCTGGAATTCGCCATGCGGAGCCGGGCTGGTCATGTGGTAAGCATCGGAGTTAGCACCATAACCAACTACTTCCGCGTAGATATGAGCACCACGCGCCTTGGCATGGTCGAGGCTTTCGAGGATGACAAGGCCTGCGCCTTCACCCATGACGAAACCGCTGCGGTTCTTGTCAAACGGACGGGAAGCATGATGCGGGTCATCGTTGTGATCCATGCACAGAGCCTTCATAGCAGCAAAACCGGCTACAGCAGCCTCGGAAACAGCAGCTTCCGTACCACCGGCTACCATGACATCAGCATCACCGCGCTGAATTACACGGAAAGCATCACCGATGCAGTTGGAGCCCGTAGCGCAGGCCGTCACCGTGCAGCTGGAAGGGCCATGAAGCTTATAGGTAATAGCTACCTGACCGGCAGCCATGTTCGCAATCATCATCGGCACGAAGAACGGGCTGATACGGGAAGGGCCTTTGGCAAAGAACTTCTCGTACTGGCTGTGCATGGTTTCAATGCCGCCGATACCCGTACCAATGAACGTACCCACGCGGTCGAGGTTTTCCTTTTCAAGATCCAGACCGGCATCTTTGATGGCGAGATCTGCAGCAGCTACCGCAAACTGCGTATAACGGTCCATACGTTTGGATTCTTTCTTGTCGATGTACTGGGTCGGGTCAAAATCCTTAACCTCACCGGCAATCTGCGCCGTGAAGTCGCTGGCATCAAAACGGCTGATTTTTTCAATACCGTTGCGGCCTTCCAGCAGGCCTTTCCAAAATTCATCTTTGCCCGTACCAATCGGGGTAATGGCGCCTACGCCAGTGATAACTACGCGATTACTCAAAACGAATAACTCCTCTCATCTGTTCATAGCAATGTGCTACGCTTAGTTGGCAGCCTCTGCTTCTGCTATGAGCTGCTCAAAAATCTCATGCACGGTCATAATCTTGTCAATCCGGGGCATGTATTCTCCCGTGAAAACAAGACCTGTTTCCACATCGCCCTGCTGTGCCCGTGTCAGGGCACGAATGATGCAGAAATTGTGCTTGCACGCCTTCAGGCAGGCATCACACTGCGTCGGAGGCACGGGGCCTTCCATAACCCGGGCCGAAAAGGGAGTACGCACGGCACGTCCCGGCAGGCCCACAGGGCTGTGAATAACCACAATATCCTCCGGTTTGGATTTCAGATAATATTCTTTGAGGGCCGGGGCAGCATTGCTTTCTTCGCAGGCTGCAAACCGGGAACCCATCTGGACGCCGGCAGCGCCCATTTTTATAAAGTCAACGATGTCCTGGCCATGCAGGGCACCGCCGGCAGCAATCACCGGAATTTTCACTGCGGAGCTGACATCTGCTATGAGGTCACGCACCGAAGTGTCTGTTCCCAAATGACCGCCGGCCTCTTTGCCCTCCAGCACGATGGCTGCGGCGCCAAGACGCTCTGAAATTTTAGCTAATTTAACGGAAGAAACAATGGGAACAATCGGTGTTCCTGATTCCTTCCCCAGTGCAAACATATCACGGGAGAAACCGGCTCCGGCTACCACGAGGTCAATACCCTCGTCAATGGCTACCCTTACGACTTCCGCGAAGTCATTGGCGGCTACCATGATATTGATGCCGATGATACCAGACGTAAGCGAACGTGCGAGCCTAATTTCATAACGCAGTTCGTCATGGCTCATACCTGAGGCCGCAATGAGGCCGATACCGCCCTCGTTAGCTACGGCTGCCGCCAGACGGGCTGTGGACAAGCGAATCGCCATACCGCCCTGTTGAATAGGTATGCGGGCGACTTTATTGCCAATTTTCAGCTCTGGAAGTTTCAATGTTACTCCTCCAATCAATCCTACCTTGAAAAATCCCGCGAAAACAAGTTTCACGGGATTTTCAAAAGGTAAGACGCTCAAACTTATTTGTTCTGGTCTATGTAGGTAACTACGTCCTGAACGCTCTTGATCTTCTCAGCAGCTTCGTCAGGGATTTCAATATTGAATTCTTCTTCAAAAGCCATGATCAGCTCAACAATATCCAGGGAATCAGCTCCCAGATCATCGATGAATGTGGACTCGAGGGCAACCTCGTCAGCCTCAACACCTAACTGCTCAACAACGATTTCTCTTACTTTATCAAAAGTCATGAAGTTTCACCTCCTTAAATTGGTGTCCATATATATTTATATCACATTACCATGCCACCGTCTACATTGATGATTTGGCCTGTGATATAGGATGCGTTATCAGATGCCAGAAAAGCTACGGCACTGGCCACATCTTCCGGCTTGCCCATGCGTCCCAAAGGAATACCCGTAAGCGTCATTTCCTTGGCCTTGTCCGTCATGGCTGCCGTCATATCAGTGTCAATGAAGCCCGGTGCGACTACGTTCACCGTAATGCCGCGCGCTGCCAGTTCCTTGGCTGCGGATTTACTAAAGCCGATTACACCGGCTTTGGCTGCCGCGTAATTGGTCTGGCCGGCATTGCCCATGAGCCCGACTACCGAGGCCATGTTGATGATACGGCCGCTGCGCTTTTTCATCATGAGCTTGCTCACCAGCTTCGTACAGGTGAATACGCCCTTGAGGTTCGTATTGATGACGGCATCGAAATCTTCTTCCTTCATGCGCATCATCAGACCGTCGCGCGTGATACCGGCATTGTTGACCAGAATATCAATCTGGCCGAAAGACTCAACTACGGAGTTTACCATAGCCTCAACAGCTGCGCTGTCAGACACATCAGCCTGAACCAGAATGGCCTGTCCGCCGTTTTTCTCAATCTCAGCCTTGACTTCTTCCGCCTTGGCCGTGTTGCCGGCATAATTGATGGCTACCCTGGCGCCTTCGCTCGCTAAACGCAGGGCAATGGCGCGGCCGATGCCACGGGAAGCACCCGTAACGAGGGCTGTCTTTCCATCTAAAAGCATATTAGCGAACCTCCTTGAAATAGTCAAGAGTTTTTTGCAGGGATTCCAGATTTTCTACGTTCATGCTCGTGAGAGCCTTGTCGATACGGCGGTTGAAGCCGCAGAGGGTCTTGCCCGGGCCGGCTTCGACAAATACATCTGCGCCGAATTCCTGCATGGTCTTTACGCAGTCAATCCACTTAACGGGATGGTCTGCCTGCGCCACGAGGTTAGCCTTGATATCAGCAGCAGCCGTTTCCAGTTTGCCCGTGAAGTTTGACACCACGGGGATTTTGGCATCGCGGATATCAACCTTATCGAGTTCAGCCGCAAGTTTCACCGCAGCCGGCTTCATCAGCGTGGAATGGAACGGAGCCGATACCGGCAGGATAACGGCCTTCTTGGCACCGGCAGCCTTCAAGGTTTCCACCGCTGCTTCTACGCCTGCAGTCGTGCCGGCGATAACCGTCTGGCCGGGGCAGTTGAAGTTTACAGCCTGCACTTCGCCGGCTTTTTCCGTAGCCTTGGCACAGGCACCAACGATAACTTCATCGCTAAGACCGATGATAGCAGCCATGCCGCCCTGACCTACAGGAACAGCCTCCTGCATAAACTGACCGCGTTTGTGCACGAGCAGTACTGCGTCCTGGAAGTCCATAACATCAGCAGCAACGAGAGCGGAATATTCGCCCAGGCTGTGGCCGCCGACAACGTCCGGCTGAACACCGTGTTCCTTCAAAATTTCATTGGCAATTACACTCATGGTCAGAATTGCAGGCTGCGTGTTTGCCGTCAGCTTCAAATCCTCTGCGGGGCCTTCAAAGCACATATCCTTAATGGAATACCCCAGTGCTTCGTCTGCTTCCTTAAAGAGTTTCTTTGCTACTTCATACTGTTCACAGAAGTCCTTGCCCATGCCTACGGCCTGAGCACCCTGTCCCGGAAATACAAATGCTAACTTATTCAAGACTATAACCCCCAATTATTTGCAATTACCCTGAATAGCATTTATAACATTGGGAAGTCCTCCCACAATGTCTTCAATAATCTGTTTTACCGGCTTAACTTCGTTAAGCATACC
>JAGAYB010000065.1 GCA_017940705.1 Selenomonas sp.
CAAAAAAGGGCTGCCGGTGCTGGCGATGCTGGTGACCTTGTCGCCGATTCTGGGGCTGATGGGCACGGTTATCGGCATGATTCAGTCCTTTTCGGTGTTTAATCTGCAATCCGGTTCGCCCATGGCTATAACGGGCGGCGTGGGGGAAGCCCTGATTGCCACGGTGACAGGCCTGATGGTAGCTACGCTGGCGCTTTTGGGGCACAGCTATTTCGGCTTGCAGCTTGACAGCATGGTGACCGATATGGAACAGCTGGGCTCCCTTTTGGAGGATATGTTTTTTACCACGAGAGGCCAGATGGTGACAGAACGGGGGAAAAAGCAACATGAAGCTGCATAGTGCCAGAATGGAACGCAGTCCGCAAATCATGATAATCCCCATGATTGACATTATCTTTTTTCTGCTGGTGTTTTTTATGATGAGTACCCTTTACATGACAAGTCAGGAAACCATCCCCGTAAATCTGCCAGCGGCTGCCAGTGCCCGGCAGGATGTGGTGAAAAGTTTGCAGGTGACGGTAGCAAAGGATGGGCGGCTCTATCTGGGTAAGGAGGATATGGCACTGCCGCAGCTGAAAGCCAGACTGGCCGCGGAGGCTAAATCAGCAGATATTGCCGTGGCATTACGGGCGGATAAGGAAGTGGATTACGGTACGTTCATTGCCGTGATGGATGAACTGAAAACCTCGGGCATCCAGCGCATCAGCCTTGCCGCCAGACAGTGAGGTAAGAGGATGGTACAACACATGAACTTAGGCAAACTCATGGCACCTCTGCCGTTGTCCTGTCTGCTTCATGGAGTCGGGATTTTTGCCATCGGTGTATTGCTGGGCTTCAATCAGGACTTGCTGGCTATGGATGGTCCCGTGGCCGAGGTGGTTATGGAGGTAGCGCCCGAGGAAATGCCGGAGCGGCATGTTCCTAAGGCGGTGAGCCTGAATCCTTTTGCCAGCGAATCTGTCTGGGAAAGCCTTACAGGACAGGAAGCTAAACAGCCTGTCAGTCAGGAAAACGTTACAGCGGCTAAGTCCGTGACAGGCAGTCCGGCGGCAAGTGCCGGCAGTCAGGCTTTGCTTGCCGAAAATGAGGCCGTGAAGGGCGGTGACGGAGTGACCGCCGCCGGAACGGGCAGCAGTGAGGCGGCAGGCGGTTCGGCGGCTGCCGGTGGTGATACAGGTCATTATGAAGCCGGTACGGCAGGTACTGAGGACAATGCCGCCCCGGTATCAGCAGCCCCGGCAGAGAGCATGGAAAGTATTGCCGGACGCTTTGCAGCCAGGGTAGAAGCCTGCAAGGAATACCCCTATATGGCAGTGAAACGGGGGCTGACGGGCGCGGCCAGTATTACCGTTACGCTGTCAGCAGCAGGCAGTCTGGAAAATGTCTACATCAGCAGTTCGTCAGGTGAAGGGCTGTTGGATGATGCCGCCCTGCAGACGGTGAGAAATGCTTGTCCCTTTGCGCATGGGGCTGGCCGGAGTGTCACTTTGACGGTGCCCCTGCATTTTGATCTGCAATAATTTTTTTTACAACAACGGAGGATTATATGAACATATTATTACTTTATTCCAGCAAGACCGGCAACACGGCTAAAGTCGCTGCTGCTATTGGTGAAGCTCTTGCAGTCACGCCGGTGAAGGTGGAGGCGAACCCATCGCCGGAGGGTTATGATTTGATTATCGCCGGTTTTTGGGTGGACAGGGGAACTGCCGATGCTAAAATGAAGGCTTATCTGGAGAAACTCACCAATAAACGGGTGGCCATCTTTGCAACGCTCGGTGCAGAGGCCGATTCAGAGCATGCCCGGAAATGTCTGGAAAACGGGGCGGCTTTGCTGGGCGAAGGCTGCGAAGTGGTGGGACAATTCATCTGTCAGGGCAAGGTCGCTGAAGAAATGATTGAGCTGATGAAAAAGATGTTCCCTGAGGGTCATCCCCATGCCATGACACCAGAACGGCTGGCCAGAATAGAACGGGCGGCCAGTCATCCCGATGCCGAGGACTTGGCGGCTGCCGGAGATTATTTCCGGCAGCTTTGTCGGGAGGCACAGTGATGGAGGCTGCGCTGCAACAGGAAAAACAACGTGCAGTTCATCCCCGGAGCAGGAAGCGGTTATGGGCGTTGTCTTTGGGAGTGACGGTGCTGCTGGCGGCTGCTGTTTATAGCATTTGCCAAGGCGTGGTGGTGTTTTCGCCGGGGCAGGTGCTGGCGGTGCTGACGGCCGGCAGCGGCAATGAGAATTACAACATTCTCTATCATATCCGCCTGCCCCGGCTGCTTACAGGCGCTTTGACCGGCATCAATCTAGCGCTGGCCGGCTGTATCCTGCAGGGTATTTTGCGCAATCCGTTGGCTGACCCGGGCATTATCGGCGTATCGGCAGGAGCCGGACTGGCGGCTATGATGGTGATGATTTTGTTTCCCGAAAGCACTTCTTTTGTGCCTTTGTCAGCTTTTGTGGGCGCGATGTTTTCGGTATTGCTGGTCTTTTTCCTGTCATGGGAAAAGGGCGTTCAGCCATTGCGCATGGTGCTGGCCGGGGTGGCGGTGGCCGCCTTTTTCGGCGGCGCCATGACGGCCTTGATGGTCTTTTATTCTGACAGGGTGCAGGGCACAGTGAACTGGATGGCCGGCGGTTTTGCCGGACGCAGCTGGAGTCATGTTTATATGGTGCTGCCCTATACGCTGTTGGGGATGGCCGGAGCCTTCATGGGCAGCCGCTGGCTGAACGCTTTACAGCTGGGGGAGGATACCGCCAGAAGTCTGGGGGTGAAGGTGGAACGGGTACGCCTGTATCTGCTGCTGCTGGCTGCCCTGCTGGCAGCTTCTGCCGTGAGCGCTGCCGGTATGCTGGGCTTTGTGGGGCTGGTCGTTCCTCACATGGTAAGACTGGTGACCGGCTCTGATTTTGACTACCTGCTGCCGGCGGCGGCTCTTTGGGGGGCGGCGCTGGTTACAGGTGCCGATGTGGCGGCCAGAGTGGCCTTTGCCCCGGTGGAGATTCCTGTAGGCGTATTCATGTCCTTTGTTGGCGCGCCGTTCTTCCTCTATCTGCTGCGGCAGGGAATGAAAAGGGGGCACTGACATGTCAAATGATGCAAATATTATCCTGCGAGGGGAAAACTTGCGGTTGGAATACGGTCATCATGTGGTTGCAGAAAATTTGCACCTGTCCATCAGGCGGGCGGAAATCACTGCTATTATCGGGCCAAACGGCTCAGGCAAGTCAACCCTGCTAAAAGCATTGGCTCGTCTGCTGCCTCCGGCAGCAGGCAGGCTGACCTTCAGTGGGCGTGATTTATGGCGGCTCTCGGAAAAACAGGTGGCGCAAAAAATTGCCTTTATGCCCCAAAGCGCTGCCCTGCCGCCGGATTTGACAGTGGCGGAGGTGGTTAAGCTGGGCAGGCTGCCGCACCGCAGCTTTTGGAGTTCCTTTCAGCCGGAAGATGAAGCTGTCTGCCGTGATGTCATGGAGATGACGGGGCTGACCGCTTTTGCCCAGCGTCCGCTGGGTTCTTTGTCCGGCGGTGAACGGCAGCGTGCCCGGCTGGCTTTGGCGCTGGCCCAGCAGCCGGAGGTTTTGCTGTTAGATGAGCCTACGACATATCTGGATATCCGCCATCAACTGGCATTGATGGATATAGTAAAGAAACTGCACCAGCAGCTGGGGCTCACCGTGCTGATGGTGCTCCATGACCTCAATCAGGCGGCCCGGTACAGCCAGCGGCTGGTAGCCCTGCAACGGGGGCACATCATTGCCGATGGACAGGTGCAGGAGGTGTTTAACAGTCGGTTGCTGCGTAATTTGTATGGTGTTGAAAATGAAATTAAGACAGTGGAGATTCGGGGGAGAAGGGAACATATCTTTTTCCCGGCAGCTGTCTGCGGAGATGTGTAAATGTCAATTGTCATTGAGAATGTAAATTGTTCTCGTAAAGGCCGTGTTATCCTGCACAATGTTTCCTTACAGGCAGGCAAGGGTGAGGTCTTAGGACTGCTGGGGCCTAACGGCGCCGGGAAAACGACCCTGATTCGCCTCATTGCCGGTCTGGCCAGACCTGACAGCGGCAGGATTTTGGTGGATGGGGAGGATGCTGCCGGGCACAGCAAGACGTTCCGGCGCTTGCTAGGGCTTGTCCCGCAGGAAAATAATTTTGAAAGTGAGCTGACTATTGAGGAAAGCATGATCTGTTATGCCCGGCTTTACGGGCTGCCGCATCCCCGTCAGTTGGTGACGGCCGTCTGTGACAGGCTGCAGATTGGCAGCTGGCGGCAAAAATTGCCGGATAAATTATCTGGCGGCATGAAGCGCAGGGCGATGATTGCCCGGGCCATGCTGCCGGAGCCGGAAATTTTGCTGCTGGACGAACCCAGCGTGGGCCTTGACCCGGATATGCGGCAGGAGGTATGGCAGCTGCTCAGAGTTTTGCAGGCTGGTGGGAAAACCGTGCTGCTTACCACGCATTATATGGAAGAGGCAGAGGCTTTGTGCAGCCGTATTGCTTTTTTGCGTGAGGGACATCTGCTCTATACAGGCACCTGCAAAGGCTTGGGAAGATTTCTTTCGCCTGAGGGCATGACGCTGGAAGATGCTTTCGTAGAGTTGTCCCATGGGCAGCTGGCACAGGAGGTGGGCTGATGTTCAACGGTTTTTCAGCGGTGTTTTACCGGGAAATGAAAATGCTGGTACGTCGTATTGGCGGACTGGGGTATCTTTTTTCGGGGCTGCTTTTTCCCCTGATTTATCTGTTGGCCTTTGGCTGGGGGCTGGGGGACAGAGTGGACGTGGCCGGTGGGTATTTTGCTTATCTGGCTCGTGGCATGCTGGCTATCACCGTGATGATGAATGCTTTTCAGCAGACGGCGTTGTCTGTCAGTGCCGCCCGGTTTTACTACCGTAATTTCTCCACTCTGCGCCTCAGTCCGATTAGTGACAGTGCGATTGTGTTCGGCATTGCTTTGGCCGGGACGGTCAGGGCTTTGCTGGCGGCACTGGTTATTTTTGCAGCGGCCAGCTTGCTGTTGGGGCTGGAACTGTTGTCGTTGCCAGGCGTGCTTGGTCTTATCCTGACGGCTTTTGCCTTCGGTGCTTTCGGGGTGGCGGTCGGCTTGTCCATTAAAGGACAGGAGCAATTTTCCATCATTATCAATTTTTTCATCACCCCGATGACCTTTTTTTGCGGTTCATTTTTTCCCATTGCCAATCTGCCGGAACTGGTGCGGCAGGCAGTACAGTATCTGCCCCTGTCGCTGACCAATCAGCTCCTGCAGGCTCACGACTTTGCCGGCAGCACAGGCACGGCTGCGATGGGGCTGCTGGCTGTTACCGCCGTGATTTACGCCTACGGTGTTTATCGCGTGCGCACTTATAGTGAATTTTAGCAATCCGGCTTTGCCTAAGCAGAGCCTTGTAATAGTTTTATCCATTTTTAAGTTCTAAGAGAAAGAGGATGTACATGATTAGAAAACTTGCCAAGAAGAAACAAACTTTACTCGCCGCTGCTGTAATCAGCACCCTGTCCGCAGGTTATACGGAGGCTGCCGATACGGATAGCGTTACGACAAGGGATGTAGTGGTGACGGCTTCACGGACGGAGCAGGAAATCAAGGAAACTCCGGCTGCGGTGGAGGTTATCACGAGGGAAGATATTGAAAAAATGGGTGCCGAGACGCTGGCTCAGGCGTTGCAGCTGGCCACGGGCATCAATGTACTGGAAAACGGCATGGTGGGCAACCAGTCTTCCCTGCGCGGCATGAATACCAATCAGACACTCATCCTCATCGACGGCCGTAGAGTGCGGACGGAAAACACCAGCGAGACGCAGAACTATTATGAATTGCAGCGCGTGAATATGGACAATGTGGAGCGCGTGGAAATCGTCCGGGGCGCGGTCAGTTCCCTGTATGGCTCGGAAGCCCTGGGCGGCGTTATCAATATCATCACCAAAAAGCCCGGCAAGGCAGGCGGCTCCGTTTCCACTGACTGGACTTCCCGGCAGAAGGACTTGGGCTTCCGTTACGACCTGGGCAAGCAGGGCAAATGGGCATGGTCGGTAAACGGCAAGGTCAGCGATATCAGACAGCGCATGAATGGCGCCGCCTCCAATCAGTACGGCAAAAAATATTTCTTCGGTCTGGATGGGCGCATGGACGTTGACAAGAATAAGAAGCTCGATTTCTTTGTTGACTATTTAAACGAAGACCTTTATATGATTGATTCGGCAACGGCCGGGACGGACTACGACCATCAGCGTGTCTCCACCGGGGTAAAATATTCCGGCAAGGACAGGCAGGGCGATTATGAGATGCAGTTTTACTACACTTATTTTGATAAGGACCAGCGTACCAGAAACCGCAATACCAACGCGCTGACCAGCTTTGATGATATGACCTTTAACTCCTATGTGGCTGATGGCAAGCGCACCTTTAACGTTGGCGATAAGCATATCCTGACCGTGGGCGGCGAATACCGGCAGGAGGATTACGAGAGCAGCCGCATTAAGGACGGCAGCGGCAAGAGCGTGACGCTGGAGGGAATAACCAACAACATGTCCAAGGTGTCCATGGATTATGGGGCGCTGTATTTGCAGGATGAGTACATGGTGAATAACAAGTGGCTGCTGATACCCTCCCTGCGTTGGGATCATAACAGCAAATTCGGCGATGAGGTCACAGGGAAGCTGGGCACCACCTACAAGCTCAGCAAGAATGCCCGGTTCAAGGCAAATGTGGGCACGGCTTACCGCGCACCAACGGCATCGGAGCTGTATTTTAATTGGAAGCATACGCCGACAGCCTTTATAACCGTAAATATCACCGGCAATCCTGACTTGAAGCCGGAAAAATCCCTGAACTTTGATTTGGGCTTTGAAGGGGAATATAAAAATACATCCGGGAAAATCACGTACTTCCATAATAAGGTTGATGACCTGATAAATCTTAATACAACTTATACACTCGGCGTAGGAGGCATGGTGGCCAACGCTACTTATGAAAATGTTGACAATGCCACCATTCAGGGGCTGGAAGTGGAGACCAAGCAGAAACTGGGGAACTTCTTCACCTTGCGCGGCACTTATACATATCTTGATGCCCGGGACGATAAGACAAATGCCCTGCTGACGGGACGGGCACGGCATAAGACTTCCTTGCAGCTGATGTACAGTGATGCCAAGCATGGCTGGGACGCCACGTTGTGGAATGACTGGCTGACGGGTTATGAATACACCTCTGGCGGCGCTAATCAAAATACAGGTGCCAGCATTATGAATTTCGTAGTTAATAAGAAATTCAGCAACGGTCTCAGTGCTTATTTCGGCATCAACAATCTGACGGATGTCAGCAATGATGTACTGTACTATGAAGGCCGTATCTGGCGTGGCGGTGTGAAGTTTGCCTTTTAAATGAGGAGTTAGTCTATGCGAAAATTATTGGCTGTGTTTACAGCATTATGTCTTATCGGCGCGGCGGCCTTTTTTATCCTGTCACCCCAGGGAGGGGCTACGGGCAAGGGAGCGGTACGGCAGGTTACGGACAGTACCGGCCGGGAGGTGCAGGTGCCGGTTCATCCACAGCGCGTGGTTATTCTCAATGCCTCCAATATTGATTTGTATGTGGCCGCAGGCGGTGCACCGACCATTGTAGGTAAGGCTGCATCCAAGGCTTTGTCGCCGGAAGTGGCCCAGGCCACGGAAAAGGCAGCTGAGGTGGGAATCATTCATTCCCCGGATGTGGAAAAAATTTTGAGCCTGCAGCCGGATTTGGTCATCGGTACGAATGTGCCCTTCCATACAGATTTAGCCGCTACCTTGCAGCAGGCAGGTATTCCTCTTTATATCCAGTCTTTGGACAGCCGGGCGGAACTGGAAAAAGCCCTGCAGTTTTATGGCAGTCTGACAGGTAAGGAAAAGCAGGCAGGCGCAGCCGTTGATAAGCTGAAAAGCGCTCAAGCAGCTGTCAAAGAGCAGGTCAGTGGGCGCAGGCCGCCTAAAAGCCTGATTGTCTTTGGTTCCCCGGACAGCTTTAATATGGGGACGAGCAAGTGCTTTACCGGCGATTTGGTGAAGGAACTGGGCGGTGGTAATATTGCCGATGAGGCTGACAGCGACAGTGGTTATGTGCCTATCAGCATGGAGTTTGTGGCGCGCGAAAATCCCGAGGTCATGCTGCTGATTATGCACGGCAACCCTGCGGAGCTGGAAGGGAAAATGCGGCAGGAATTATCCACCAATGATGCATGGCAGAATATCGCCGCCGTGCAAGCAGGCAGGGTTTACGTCCTGCCCTATGAATTGTTTGCCGTGAATCCGGGTACGCGTACCGGTGAAGCCTTACGCGTACTGGCTGGTTATCTTTATCCTTAGGAAAGTCACTGGCAGTAAGTAAGTTTTGTATACATAAAATCATCCTATTGTATTTTTCAGTAGACAAGTGTATAATCAACATGGAAAGTTTCCTTGATTGCTGATTTTTTATGATTATGCAGATAAGGAGTGTGGAACGTGAAGCTTGACAGTTTAAA
>JAGAYB010000006.1 GCA_017940705.1 Selenomonas sp.
GGCACAATTCCCATGCCGCGCCAGCCTGTATCACAAGGTTCATAAACTCTGTTGGTAATCGCCATGGATACAGGATTGCCTTCGGCTTTTACCACATCGGTGTACTCATTTTCCACCTTAGCCTCACCCTTGACGACCTGCTGCACCAGCCGGTAAAGCCCTCGCAAAATTTGCAGCGGTTCAAAACCAGTGACCACACCCGGCACATGATATTTGCTGATAACCGGCTCATAGACGCCTGTCCCCGTAACTACCGACACATGCCCCGGCAGGATAAAACCATCCACATGGACTTCCTCATCATTTAAAAGCGTTTCCATCACTGGCGGCACCAGTTTTTGCGCCGACAGCATATAAAGATTCGTTATCCCCTGCTGCTCAGCCGCCAGCACCGTAGCCGCCGCCGTCGGGGCCGTAGTTTCAAACCCCACAGCCAGAAAAATAACTTTTTTATCCGGATTATCTTTGGCAATCTGAATGCTGTCCATAGGCGAGTACACAATACGAATATCCGCCCCATTGGTTTTAGCCTCATTCAAACTGGACTTCGAACCGGGAACTTTGAGCATATCGCCAAAAGTGGCAATAATCACATCATCACGCTGCGCATAGGCAATGGCCTTATCCATATAATCATCCGGTGTCACACATACCGGACACCCCGGCCCGGATACAAGTTCCACCGAATCCGGCAATATCTGCCGCAGCCCGGCGCGAAAAATCGCCACCGTATGCGTGCCGCAAACCTCCATAAAACGCAATTTACGCCCCGTAGACGCCGCCAGCTCACCAATTTTAGCCACCAGCTCCCGGGCAAACTCCCGTTCCTCAGCTTTCGTCAGTTTCTCCTGTCCCGTCACAGCTTATCCACCGTCCTCGGCGCCCCGCGCATTTCTGCCATCAGCGCATAAGTTTCCTGCGCGTCCTTCTCCTCCACCTTCTGCATGGCAAAGCCGGCATGAACAAGCACATAATCCCCCAGCTTAGTTTCCGGCAGCAGCATAAGACTCACATCACGCGTAACCCCGGCAATATCCACCGTCCCCATAGCATCATTTATCGCAACTACTTTGGCAGGAACAGCCAAACACATAGTATTACCTCCTAACAACTAATCCGCCCCACAATGGGAAAGATTTTGCTGACTACCGTCAACACAAATATAATTTTGCTTGCCGCAGGGCGGCGGTGGTATTGTGCTGAAGCGTTTGACTGCTGGCGTAAAGAAATTATTTTTGACCGTCCGTAGAAATGTCTTTGTTTGAACGCAGTGAGTTTAGACATTTCTGCGGACACAAGGGCAAAAATAATTTTAGCAAGCAGTCAAAGCGTAAGCGCAATATTACCGCCGCCCTGCGGCACACACTATCCTATCTGGCAGACGAAAAATCCTCTGCCACTTTATTATAATCCATATCGGCAACCGTCTCACGTTTGCGCGGCTCAATGCCCCAATTTTTGAGTTCCGACAGCGCCTGCTCCACCATCTGCGGCAGCAGCTTCATCATCCCCTCAGACAGTTCCACCCCCGCCTCCACATCATAAGGCTGCGCCCCAATAACCACCACATCAGGAATCTTATGCCCCGTGACCGTGAGCAGCCCCAACACATCCTGAATGCCGACTTCATGCGCCGACAACTTATCCTGAAAATGCTCCATTACATCATCATTATGAAAACGGAACGTCGTCCCCGGCTCAGCACCGCCGTTAATTGAATCAATCACCAGCAGTTTCTCCGTTCCCGTCACATACTGCGTCAGCTCAATTCCCAAAGTACCGCCATCTACAATCTGCACAGTATCGGGAAACTCATAATATTTGTCGAGATACTCTGCCACTCGCACGCCAAAGCCCTCATCCCGAAGGATTACATTGCCAATGCCCAAAATGGTTACTTCATTCTTATACAGTACATTATCAAGGCTGGATGCACTGCCAGCCGCAAATACATCAGCCATGCTTATTTCCCCTTCTTTGCGGCAATCTTTTTCAGCAGCCAGTCACACCAAGCCTCGATACCATTCCCCTGCGTACAGGAAACCTCCAGTACCTCAATGCCGGGATGCAGGCTCGTGATATCCTTTTTCGCCGAATCCATATTGAAATTGCAATAAGGCGCTAAATCCACCTTGTTAATCAGGGCAATTTCGCTTTCCTTGAACATCAAGGGGTATTTCAAAGGCTTATCATCACCCTCCGTCACGGACAGCACCACCGCCCGGGCATCTTCCCCAACAGGAAACTCCGCCGGACACACGAGATTGCCCACGTTTTCCACCACCAGCAAATCCAGCTCAGCAAGATTCATTTCTTTTACAGTCTTTTGTACCATATTGGCATCCAGATGGCAGCCCCCGGCGGTGTTAATCTGAATCACCGGCACGCCGTACTTGTCAATGCGTTCCGCATCCTTGCTGGTGAAGAGGTCACCCTCAATAACGGCCATCCTGATTTTATCCTTCAGCCGCTCCATGGTCTTTTCCAGCACGGAAGTCTTGCCGGCTCCCGGCGAGCCCATGAAATTCAGCACAAAAACCTTTTTATCCTGAAACATAGCCTGATTTTCGGCAGCTAATCTGTCATTTTCTCCCAAAATATTCTTGATTACCTTAATCTCCATCTGTCTACCTCCAAATATTCCACTTGCATTTCCCGGCCGGACAGGGTAGTTAAAACACCATCCTTGCACTCAGGACACCAAAAGTCATAGTGCTCGATATGAAATTCCCTGCCACATTTACTGCACTTGCCCATCAGCGGCACATTTTTGATAACCAGCTTTGCCCCTTCCGCAATGGTGCCCTGCACCAGCATATTAAAGGAAAATTCCAGAGAATCCACTTCCACCCCGGACATCTCCCCGATAAGCAGGCCGATTTCATTTATCTTCTGCGCCTCATTTTTCTTGGCATAATCCAGAGCAATGTCCAGAATCCCCTCCGCTATGGCCATTTCATGCATTGTTTTCCACCTCATCCGTCAGCCTGCCGGCTGCCACCATCTGCCCCAATGGCGCAGACCTTTTAATCGTGCATCTTTTGGGAGCGTTCCCCCGGCAGATACATAATGAAAACGCCTTCCCCGCCAACACTAATAAGGGCAGGGAAGGCGTTTCCTACTTTACTTGCGATTACAGTATCGCATCCAAACCACGGGCATTCA
>JAGAYB010000007.1 GCA_017940705.1 Selenomonas sp.
ACTCTGGCAAGGCGTTTTACCGGATTGGCCAGGTTCACGGCATAGGTCAGGAACGCCACCAGCGCACCTGCCGTCATCTGCCCGTTTACCACTTCGTAACCGCCGAACCCGACGATGAAGGTGACGGACACCGCCGCCAAAAATTCCACGGTCGGCGTTAAAAGGCTCGTGAGCTGCACATTCTTCATGGCCGCCTGAAAATTCAGGATGTTCTGGGCGATAAACCGCTTTATTTCGTAGTCTTCACGGACAAAGGACTTGACCACCCGGATGGAGGAAATGCTCTCCTGTAACAGGGAGGTGATATCGGCAGCCCGTTCCTGAATAACGGTACCGTTGCTTTTCAGCTTGCGGCCAAAAATCTTCATGGCCTGTCCCACCAAAGGAATAACTATCAGCGTCAGCAGGGACAGCTTCCAGTCGAGATAAACCATCATGGCAATGGAGCCAATCAGGATGGAGCCCTCCGTCACCATCTCGATGAGCTGGTCAACCAGCGCCGACTGGATGGCCGCTACATCGTTGGTGATGTAGCTCATGGTCTCACCTGTCTGATGTTTGTCAAAATAAGCCATGGGCATGCGCTGAAACTTGCGGAACATCACTTCCCGGACGTCGATAACAACTTTTTGTCCGATATAGGACACCAGATAGGACTGACCGTAATAAAATATGCCGCGAATCAGAAACACCACGACAATGCTGACGCAGATGACATAGAGCATAACCATGTCTTTTTCTGCCAGCACCTTATCAACCATATCCTTGATAATCCATGGCAAATAAAGGTTACAGGCCGCTGCAATCACAATGCAGATAATAGCCAGTCCCAGACGTTTCAAATAAGGTCTTATATATTGCAGAAGACGCTTATAATTCTTCATGTATTTCCCTCACTAATTTATTTTGCCGCAAATTCCTGTGCCGCCTTGAGTATCCGCTGCGCCACGCGTTCCGAAGCTCCCGGCGGCCCCAGTTTTTCGCAGGCTGTTTTAAGTTTCGCCAGCACTTCCCGGCGATGTTCCTCTCCGGGATATAATTTCTGCAATTCTGCCGCAATGTTTTCCGCCGTCACCTCATCCTGCAAAAGCTCCCTTTGGAAGCTCTCGTTCATGATGATATTCGGCAGGCTGAAATTATCCACGTGTACCAGCAGCTTGCCAATGGCATAGGATACCGGCGACAGGCGGTAAAGTACCACGCAGGGCAGGTTCAGGAACGCCGCCTCCATCACCACGGTGCCGGAGGTGGCCATAGCCGCATCAGCCGCAGCCATCAGGCTGTAGCGTTTCTCCGTCACCAATGTCACCGGCACGCCTGCTGCGGCAATCAGTTCTTCAATGCGCTCACGGCTCACGGTATCGGCCACCGGCAGATAAAAGACCGTGGCCGGCCGTTCTGCCAGTAATTTCTTTGCCCCGGCCAGCATATAGGGCAGCAAAAGTTCTATTTCCTGCCTGCGGCTCCCGGGCAGCAGCAGGATTACCGTTTTGTCAGCCGGCATCTTAAAGTACTGCCGGGCCTCTTCCCGGGGCATTTCTGCCCTGACTGCATCTACCAGCGGATTGCCCACAAAGGAAATCTTTGCCCCGGCTGCCTGATAAACCGGCAGTTCATGGGGAAAGATGGCAATGAATTCATCGGCCAGACGCGCACAGCTCTTGGCTCTGCCTTTGCGCCATGCCCAAGCCGAGGGCGGAATGTAAGAAAACACCGGAATCCCCAGCGCTTTGGCCTTTTTGGCCAGCCGCCAGTTGAAATCAGGATAGTCAATCAGCACCAGCATATCCGGCTTTTCCCTGCGCATAAAATCCGTAAGGCCGGCCAGCAATTTATACAGGCGCCGTAAATTTATCAGGACTTCCCAAACGCCCATAACACTGTAGTCAGCAAAATTTTTATACAGGCGCACCCCGGCCTTTTCCATCCGGCTGCCGCCAAAGCCGATGAGCTGTGCTGACGGCTCCAGTGCCTTGATGGCCCGGGCAATATTTTCACCGTGAACATCTCCCGATGCCTCACCTGCTGAAAACATTATTTTCATGGGCTGACCTCCTGTAAGTAAATACTAAACCATCCTATATTTTAACACAAAAAAAGACACCGGGCACTCTTTTTTTACATTCCCGGCATCTTTCTTCTCTAAAATCACATCGCCACAATCGTAATGTCATTAGCATCAGCCAGGGCGATGACCTCTTCACTTTCCACCAGCAGCGTCGCATCAGCTTCAATAACCAGCGCTCTGGCCTTGGTCTCCACCATCATCTGCAGTGTCTTTAAGCCCACGGTCGGAACATCAAAACGGTTGTCCTGCTCCGGCTTGGCCACCTTGGCCACCACGGCATCACCGCCGGCCAGCTGGCCGCCACGCAGAATGCAGGCGTCAGTCCCTTCGATGGCCTCCAGCGCCATGACCGCCATATCCTTGACCACCACGGTCTGCCCCACATCCATACGGCCGATTTCCTTGGCCATCTTAAAGCCGAATTCCATATCCTTCAGCTCAGCCTCAGTCGGCTTGCGCCTGGTCAGCACGCCTTTGGCCGGCATCAGCTCACGAATCAGCGCCGTCTGGTCAAAAACTTCTACATTGATTTTTTTCAGCTCGTCCACAATGGCCAGCATAATCGTATCGTCCTTGCGGTTGGGCAGCTTCATCAGAATCTGCATGGCCTTTAAATCAGGCAGAGCCTTGCCGGCAAACAGCAGTTCCTTGGTGACCTTGCCGATCATCGTCACCTTGTGGATATCATTTTTCTGCAAATGCTTTAGGATTTTGCCGACCTTGAGAACATTTATTTCCTCATAATTATCAGCATAATCCCTGAGGCGCTGGTCTGTCTCCTTCAGGAGCGCTACGGCGTAGACTTCGTACCCGAGTTTCTTCGCCGTCCTTGCTATTTCCACAGGCAGGGCGCCAATCCCCGCCAAAAGTCCTATCCGCTCCATGATAATCCTCCGCACCGCAAATTAAAATTTATTCATCCTTACCAAGCTCGCCGCGGCGTTCACGGCAAATCCCCCGGTCTACATTGCGCAGGAAGCGCAGCAGATGGTCAACCTCTTCACAGGACGGAATCTCCTGCTCAATAATTGACAGCGCCTTCTGCAGGCTGAGGCCGGAACGGAAAATCATCCTGTAGGCCTGTTTCAGCCGTCTGCGCGCCGTAGCATCAATGCCGGCCCGGGAAATGCCCACGCTGTTAAGTCCCACCGTTTTGGCCGGCTGTCCGGCGACAATCGTGTAGGGCACAACATCCTGTGTCAGGCGGGTCATGCCGCCAATCATGGCGTTGCGGCCGATTTTTACAAACTGGTGTACCCCGGTCATGCCGCCGATGACAGCCCGGTCTTCCACCACTGCATGTCCGGCAAGGCTGGCCAGATTGGACATAATCACCCGATTGCCAATGACGCAGTTATGAGCCACATGGGTCAGCGCCATCAGCAGGCAATCGTTGCCGATTCTGGTCTCCTCACCTTCACCGGTAGCCCGGTGAACAGTCGAGCCCTCACGAATGGTAGTGCGGTCGCCAATAAAGGTAAAACTCTTTTCACCTTTGAATTTTAAATCCTGAGGAATTTCACCAATGGAAGCCCCTTGAAAAATATGACAATCCCTACCAATTTTCGTCCACCCATGAATGACCACATGGGGACCTATCACCGTGCCTTCATCAATTTCCACATCGGGCCCAATGACGGAGTACGGACCAATATCTACCCCGGCAGCAATTCTGGCGCCTTCGCCAATGACTGCGGTTTCATGTATATGTGCATCGGCACTGATATTTTCAGTACTCATCTCTACAACTCCTTAATCTATCCGCCAGCGGCTATCATTTTCACGCCGCAGCGCGGTCTCTCTGCACCAGCCGGTTTCCTCAGGCTCCGGCAGCTGCGCCAAGACCATATTTGTGTTACATCTCAGATTCGCGTTTCATGGCAAATTTGAAATCTGCCGAGGCCACCAGCTGATCATCTACATAGCCATCGCAGTGCAGCAGGCCAAACTCGCCGCGCACACGAACGACATGCGCCTTGGTTACCAGCTGGTCTCCGGGAACCACCGGACGCTTGAACTTAATGTTCTCCATGCCGCCAAACATGGCAATCTTGCCGCGGTTTTCCTCAGGATAGAGCATCGCCACACCGCCGACCTGCGCCATGGCCTCCAGAATCAGCACGCCGGGCATAATCGGATGCCCTGGAAAATGACCGTTGAACTGCGGCTCATTCATCGTGATATTTTTTATCCCCGTAGCAGATTTAAAGGGGTCTATTTCAATAATGCGGTCCACCAGCAGCATCGGTGCCCGATGGGGCAGAATCTTCATGATTTCTTCAATACCAAGTTCCATTTCTATTTCCCTCTTTCTCTTATCCTAAGTTATTTGGTTCCGATTCCCG
>JAGAYB010000008.1 GCA_017940705.1 Selenomonas sp.
AAGTTTTTCCGCAGGCTGCTGGCAAATCTGCTGGGAGGAGATTTGGAGATTGCCGAACTGCTGCCCCGGGGTGTGGTGAAGCGTTACGGCCTGCTGTCACGAACCAGTGCCTTTCATAGCATACATTTCCCGGCTGATTTTACGGAGTTAAAGCAGGCCAGACAGCGATTGGCCTTTGAAGAATTGTATCTTATCCAATGCGGTCTTTTGCTTTTAAAGCGGCAGTCCCGGGAAAACAGTCAGGGCATCCGCCATTTATTGAACAGCGGTCTGGTGCGGAAGTTTGAGGGGGCGTTGCCCTTTAAGCTGACGGCAGACCAGAAAAGGACATGGCAGGAAATCTCCCGGGATATGGAAAGTCCACTGCCCATGCGGCGGCTGGTGCAGGGAGACGTTGGCTCCGGCAAGACGGTCATTGCCATGCTGGCCTTGGTAAAAACAGTGGAAAACGGTTATCAGGGCGCGCTGATGGCACCTACGGAAATTTTGGCCAGCCAGCATTATGAGGGCTTTGTCCGTCAGCTGGAACCTTTGGGTATCAGGGTGGGCTTTTTGTCCGGCCGCCTGACGAAGAAGAAACGGGAAGAGATGTATGCGGCCATTGCGTCGCAGGAAGTGGATATTGTAGTGGGCACTCATGCCCTCATACAGGAAGGCGTACAGTTTGCCAGGCTGGGGCTGGTGGTAACGGACGAACAGCACCGTTTCGGTATCGCCCAGCGGGCGGAGCTGGAAAAGAAGGGGAAACTTACTCCCGATGTGCTGGTCATGACGGCTACTCCCATACCACGGACAATGACGCTGACTGTGTACGGTGATTTGGATGTTTCCCTGATTCAGCAGCTGCCGCCGGGCCGTCAGCCTATCGCTACCTTCGTGCGCAAGCCGGACAGGCGGACGCTTATCTATGAATTTGTCCATAAGCAGCTGGAAGCCGGGCGGCAGGCCTATGTGGTCTGCCCTCTGATTGAGCTTAACGAAGATAGCAATCTGCCATCGGCAGAGGAGGTTTATGACGAGCTGCGCTATGGCATCTTC
Source organism: Selenomonas sp. (assembly GCA_017940705.1). The sequence goes on from JAGAYB010000008.1 coordinate 1,039, forward strand.
CGGGATATGCCCTGCGGACTGGTGCATGGCAGGATGAAGGGGGCAGACAAGGAACAGGTCATGCAGGATTTTTATGACAACAAGCTAAAGCTGCTGGTCTCCACAACGGTCATTGAAGTGGGCGTCAATGTACCCAACGCCAGTATCATGGTGGTGGAAAATGCGGAGCGCTTTGGTCTGGCACAGCTTCACCAGCTGCGTGGCCGCATTGGCCGCGGCCAGTATAAATCCTATTGTATTCTGGTGTCGGAGCTCAAGACAGAAAATGCCCGTGAACGGCTGAAAATCATGGCGGAAACCACGGACGGCTTCAAATTGGCCGAGGAAGATTTGCGCCTGCGCGGTCCGGGGCAGTTCTTTGGCTCCATGCAGCACGGTTTGCCGGATTTAAAAATAGCTGATGTATTAAACGATATGGACATTTTGCTGAAGGCCCGGCAGGCGGCGCAGGAAACTGTGCAGGACGCAGCGGAGCGTCATGATATTCTGCCCATATTGGCCATGCAGTACAAAGAGCAGTTTGAAAATATCACTGACACCTGATGTATTTTCCTTAAGAACAACTTGACATAATTGATAGACATAGTATACAATTAGTCTAGCTTTGAAAGGCATAGGAGGCGTGTGTTTTGACAACAGTATTGGTTAATGGAGCTTGCGGCCGTATGGGCCGTGCTGTACTTAAAGCCGTGGCCGAGGCTGAGAATCTGAAGCTGGTTGGCGCTGTGGATGTCGTGGGCGGTGCTGATGCCGGGGAACTGGCAGGTAGCGGGGCAAACGGCATAAAGGTAGAGACGGATTTAAAAGCGGCGCTTACTCGGCTGCAGCCTGAGGTTATGGTTGATTTTACCCGTCCTGATGTGGTGTATGATAATGTTATGACGGCACTGCAGGCCAAGGTATCTCCCGTGGTAGGCACAACCGGCCTGAGCGATGCGCAGAAGGCTGACATCAAAAAGCTGGCTGAGGAAAAAGATACCCCGGCTTTTATTGCACCGAACTTTGCCATCGGGGCAGTGCTGATGATGGTCATGGCTAAGCAGGCGGCTAAATACATGCCCGACGTGGAAATCATCGAGCTGCATCATGATAAAAAGCTGGACGCTCCTTCCGGTACGGCAGTACAGACGGCGGCTATGATTGCCGAAGTGCGCGCTGCCCATAAACAGGGGCATCCTGAAGAAAAGGAAAAGCTGGAAGGCGCTCGTGGCGCTGACTACGAGGGCATGCACATCCATAGCGTGCGTCTGCCGGGCTATGTGGCGCATCAGGAAGTTATCTTTGGCGGCTTGGGACAGACATTGACCATCCGTCACGACTCCCTGAACCGGGAATCCTTTATGCCGGGTGTCGTATTGGCGGCAGAAAAGGTACGGGGACTTAAGGGACTGACTGTTGGTCTGGATAAGTTGTTAGAGTTTTAAGAGAGGATGAAACGTCTATGAAAAAATATAATGTAGCAATTCTGGGCGCGACGGGCGCAGTAGGTCAGGAATTTTTAAATCTCATTGAAGAACGTAAGTTCCCGTTTGCCAATCTTAAAATGCTGGCTTCCAAGCGCAGCGCCGGCAAAAAAATCCAGTTCATGGGCAAGGAGTATACGGTCGAGGAAGCAACTACGGAATCCTTTAAAGATGTGGATATTGCTTTGTTTGCCGGCGGCAGTGCCAGCAAGGAATTTGCTCCGGCAGCAGTTAAGGCCGGTGCAGTGGTCATCGACAACTCCAGTACCTTCCGCATGGACCCCGAAGTGCCTTTGGTAGTGCCGGAAGTCAACCCTGAGGCTATCGCCCAGCATAAGGGCATCATTGCCAACCCGAACTG
>JAGAYB010000066.1 GCA_017940705.1 Selenomonas sp.
ACCGCCTTATGGAAGGACTTGCGCACACCGTCAGCCATGGCATAGTCAAAGGCATTGATACTTTGGCCGCCGAACATATCGTTCTGATTGGACTGAATGGCAATGGCGGCCAGAGACGCATAGGAGCGGATGGAGTTAGGCTCACGCAGGAAACCGTGCCCCGTGGAAAAACCGCCCCTAAAGAGCTTCAACAGGTCAATCTGGCAGCAGTTGAAGGTAATCAGGGAAAAGTCCTTATCATGAATGTGAATCCAGTTTTCCTTGTCGGCTTCCCGGAATTCATCGGTGAGGACATAGTTATCCACAAAGTGCTTAGCCCCTTCGGCGCCCAGCTTCAGCATGATGCCCATGGAAGCATCGGTGTTGATATTGGCATTGTCGCGCTTGGAATCCACGTCCACCGCATCGGCAAAGAAAATATCACGATAGGAAGACATGAGGTGCTTCTGCGCCGCACGGCGCTCAGCGTGTTTCTGACGATAGGTGATGTATTTCTTGGCGATATCATAGAAGTCGTACTTCATGAGCTCCTGCTCTACAACATCCTGAATTTCCTCAACGCTGACGTTTTCCCTGTCCTTGATATCCCACTCCACCTGACTGGTGACTTCGTCGATATCCTTCGGGGTCATTTTTTGTTTGCTGTCATTGCTGGCGCCAGCTATGGCGTTGTAAATTTTCTCGCGGTTATACGGCACTGTATGGCCGGAGCGCTTCGTCACTGTTTTTAAATTCATGCAGTTTGCAGATATCACCATATATGTGATATCTTCTCACGCCTCCTCTATATGTAGTATGGGTTAATAGTCATAACGGAATATATTGTAGCAAATAACGCCTTTTTACGCAATGTCAAAAATCAAGGCTGGTCTTATTTTCTCACAAAAAAACGACAGAATCCCCAACGATTCTGCCGTTTCTGCTATCAGCAAATTATTTTTTTTCTGCAAGCTCCGTATAATTGCTCTTCTGTAATATCCCCATGAGCTTGTAGAGCAGTCTGTAAAGTTCCTGTGCCTCTTCCATGGAAAAATCAGCGATTTCTTTGGCCATGGCCTGCGGAATTTTAGCGGCTGCCCGTTTTAACTTACGCCCTTCCTCGGTAATACAGGCAATAACCACGCGTTCATCCTTGGTAGAACGCTCGCGTTTCAAATAGCCACGGCTTTCCATTTTCTTGAGAAGCGGTGTAAGCGTCCCCGAATCAAGATGAAGCCTTTTGCCTAAGTCCCGTACACTGACACGCCCCTCTTCCCAAAGGACCATCATGGAAATGTACTGAGTGTAGGTCAATCCCAAGGCTTCCAAATGCGGACGATATGCCTTTACCACATCCCTGGCACAGGCATACAGCGGAAAACAGAGTTGATTTTCCAGACGCAATGAATCTTTCTTGTCCATAAAATAACCCTCACTTCTAAAATTTTTTACAGTTCTATCTTATGCTTTGCCCCTTTAAAAGTCAAGGTATAACACCCTATTGCAGGAAATTTTGTCAACTTATTTTAAATTTTCTGTTTACCTATCATTTTACTGCCTATGGAACTGCAGCGAAATAAAGTTCCTATGTCTCTTCATAATTGACGGGATAGCTAATTTCGTGTAGAATTGTCGGTGTGTTTGCATTATGTTTGCATTATATATAAAGGAAGAATGTTTATGCTTATGAATACCGCGCAGCAGGACGCCCTGATACGCCGTCTGGCTGCTGCCGCCAGTTACTTCTGCTGTCTGATTGCCTTCTATATCGACATAGGTCAGGATATGGGTGCCAAGTATTTCATGCCCATCCTCCTGCCCATTATCTTTGCTCTGGTGCTCATGCAGTACGCCACCAGACTGTCCATATTCTGCCGGGCAGCTCTGCCCAATCTCATCACCAGCCTGGGCTGGAGCATGACCTTCCCTTTGCTCTATACGTGGACCTATAACACAGGCTGGTATCAGTCAAAAATCTGTTTTGACTTCGTGGTGGGCGTGGCCTCCTTCATTCTCATGATGAGTCTGGAAAGCGTGCTGGCCCGTTTGGGGCATATAAAAATCAGTTCCCTGTTCATGGCTCTGCTGAACTTTGCAGGGCTGGCCATTCCCTTTATCCAGTGGGTCTATTACTGCCTCTTCTGGCACTGCCTGACCCCGGCCTCGCTGATGGCTCTCTACCTTACCAATTACAACGAAAGCATTGATTTCATTCAGTCCAATCTGGGCGTTTTGCCTACGCTGCTTATCCTTGCCGGTTTTGGCCTTTTCATTTATCTCTGCTACAGGGCGCATCTGCATTTTGCCCGGCTCACTATTGACGAGGAAGCCAGCGCCGCCCGTCTCACGACTTTGGGACTGCTGGTGTTCTGCTCGCTCTGGGCGCATAGCTTCTATCTGCCCCAGACCTCCTTTGCCGAGCTGTGGAACGATGTAACCACCTATGTGGAGCAGACTCAGGAATACAGCACCAGCCATGACGAACGCTTTAACAGCCTGATAATCGACGAGAAAAACGCATTGGCCGCGCAATCACCCGGCACCGTCATCCTCATTATCGGCGAATCTGCCTCCCGTAATTACATGCAGGCCTATACCCCTGCCTTCCCCTATGCGGATACCCCTTGGCTAAGTGAAAAAATCAGCAGCGGCGAACCGGGTTTTATCAACTTCACCAATGCCTACTCCTCATGGTCGCAGACCGTCCCGGTGCTGCAACGCGCCCTGACGGAGCAGAGCCAGTACAATGGCAAGGAATTCTTTGAATCCGCCTCCATCGTCGATGTCGCCAAGAAGGCCGGCTATGAAACATGGTGGTTCAGCAATCAGGGACGCTACGGCCAGTATGACAGCGCCATCACGCTGGTGGCCAAGACCGCTGACCATGCAGTCTGGACAGATGATTCCTATACCTTTTCCGACAAGTACGACGAGTCACTGCTGCCCTATCTTACGCAGCTTGACCCGTCAAAAAACAATTTTGTCGTGCTGCATATCATGGGCAGCCATATCTACTACAACAACCGTTACCCTGGTACCTTTAACAAATTCCAGACGCTGGAGGAAGAATCTTCTGCCACCTCCACGCCCTCCTATGCCAACAGCATCCTCTATACGGATTATGTCGTCAGTCAGGTCTATGACTATGCCAGAAAACATTTGCATCTGCAGGCGCTGGTTTACTTCTCCGACCATGGCGAAAATCTGGAGATTTCCCATAATCCCGATGTTTTCAGCTTTGACATGGTACGCATTCCCTTCTGGATGTACCTGTCTCCGGAATACCGGGAGGCCATGCCGCGGCACACGCAGGCGCTCTACGACCATCAGCACCGCTACTTCACCAATGATATGCTCTACGATACCATCTGCGGCCTGCTGAACGCACCCTCCAGCCGCTACAATCCCGAGCAGGACTTTGCCAGCTTCACCTACAGCTTCACACGCAATGACCTGACCACCATGCTGGGACAGCACAAACTCACCGAAGACCCAGACGGCGGCCCGGAAGAATAAAAATAGAGGAACGACATTTGCCGTTCCTCTGTTTTTTATGCCTTATTATTTTGCCGATGCAGGTGATTCCGTGGATGGAACAGATGCCAGTCATAATGCAGTGCGCTAAACCGCAGGCCGATTACCAGTACAAAGCATATCCACGCCATGGTGACCACATCCGCCATCGTCTGCAATGAGCAGGCTATCACCGCCCCAAACAGGGAAGCCGTTGCATAGATATCCTTATAGAGTACCGCCGGCATACGATTGGCCATCAAATCACGCAGGATACCGCCGCCCACAGCCGTAATGACCCCCAGCAGCACCGGCAGTACATAGGGATTGCCTGCCTGACAGGACAGCCCCGTCAGCATGCCAGTAATCGTAAAGGAGGCCAGCCCCACCGTATCAAACATATTGTAAATCCAGAGCATAAAGACTTTATTCGGCGCATCAAAAGGCCAAAAGCTATAGGCCAGCGACACCAATATGGCAATGATGATGGACAACATGAAATCCGTAATATTGCGCAGCGCCATAGGCGGCGTAAGCCCTGCCAAAACATCACGCACCATGCCGCCGCCCACGGCAGTCAAGGAAGCCAATACGATGATGCCGAATATGTCCATCCGCCGATGTATCGCCACCATGGCCCCCGATATGGCAAAGGCAATGGTGCCCATGATATCAAAGATAACCCATGTCAAACTATCCATAACTATAAAAACTCATTTCTCCTTGCCGAACCACAGCCAAAACAGCACCGGAAAAATCAAAAACTCCAAGGCAAAAATCAAGGCAAACAAGCCATTGATAAAATCCCAGCTCAAAATTGAGCCTTCCCATTTTACAGCCGGCGGCCCCTGAAACCTTTTCGGGACAAAGCCGCCCACTACCTTAGGGCCGTTGCCATTATCGGCTGCCACTACCACAGCCGGCTCTTCCACCTGATAGCTGCTGTCCTGCTCCCACATAGTCCAAACCAGACAGCTCACCGTCAAAAACAGCACAAACACCGCCATCAGCGTCAGTTTCTTATCACTATGCCTGGGCAAATTATCTCCACGCTGCACCATGGCTCTCCCTCTTCATCAAAATACAAATGTAATAATTCTAATCTTTATCTAATATTACTTTAACGTTTATGCAGAGGTTTG
>JAGAYB010000067.1 GCA_017940705.1 Selenomonas sp.
CAAAGTGGTGAGCGTCGGTGTCAGCGGCCCGGGTGTGGTAAAGCATGCGCTGGAAGCCAAGAAAGGCGCTGACTTTACCGAGGTCGCGGAAACCATAAAAAAGACGGCCTTTAAGATTACCCGTGTCGGGCAGCTGGTGGCTAGAGAAGCTTCCAAGCGCTTAGGCGTGCCCTTCGGCATTATTGACCTTTCACTGGCTCCGACTCCGGCTGTCGGTGACAGTGTGGCACGTATTATTGAGGAAATGGGCATTGAATCCTGTGGCGCTCCGGGTACGACGGCAGCTTTGGCCTTGCTCAATGATGCCGTGAAAAAAGGCGGTCTTATGGCATCTTCCCATGTGGGCGGCCTGTCCGGTGCCTTTATCCCCGTCAGCGAGGACGAGGGCATGATAAATGCCATCAAGACCGGCAGCCTGTCTTTGGAAAAGCTGGAGGCTATGACCTGCGTCTGCTCCGTGGGGCTTGATATGATTGCCATTGAAGGCGACACCAGCGCGGCCACGATTTCCGGCATTATCGCTGACGAGGCGGCTATCGGCATGATTAACAACAAGACCACGGCTGTCCGTGTTATTCCCGTGCCGGGCAAGAAGGTCGGGGATATGGTGGAATTTGGCGGTCTTTTAGGTTACTGCCCCATTGTGCCGGTGAAGAACCAGTACAGTTCGGCAGCTTTTGTTGCCCGTGGTGGCCGGATTCCGGCGCCGATTCGCAGCCTGACAAATTAAGCGTAAATGGAGCCTGACGGCTCCATTAGTATTAGGAGAGCATTATGCGTGTTACAAATAAGGTTAAGGCAGAGCAGATACGCATTTTAAGTGAAGTCTACAAAGATGCCAAACCGGCGCTTGTCTTTAAGAATCCCTTTGAGCTGCTGATAGCGGTGATACTTTCCGCCCAGTGTACGGACAAACGGGTCAACGTGACCACTGCCCGGCTGTTTGCCAAGGTGTCCGAACCTGAGGACATCATGGATATGGGGATAGAGGGGCTGGAAAACGAGATTCGCGACTGCGGTCTCTATCACAACAAGGCTAAAAACATTATGGCCACCTGTCAGATGCTCTGTGAACGTTATCAGGGACATGTCCCCGAGGAATTGGAGCTGTTGCAGGAACTGCCCGGCGTAGGCAGGAAAACCGCCAATGTGGTTATGAGCGTGGGCTTTAATCAGCCGGCCATTGCCGTTGACACCCACGTATTCAGAGTGGCGAACCGTTTGAAACTGGCAGTGGGTGACACGCCGCTGGCTGTGGAAAAAGGGCTGATGAGAGCCATACCCAGAGAAAAATGGTCAGCGGCGCATCACTGGCTTATTTGGCATGGCCGCAATATTTGTAAGGCGCGCAAGCCGCTTTGCCATGAGTGCCCCTTATTGGCGGTCTGCCCCACAGGCACTGCTGGCAAGGCCTGACATAGAAGTGAGATGAGAGCATGATTTATCGAAAAGCTACATTTGCTGATGTAGAAGCTATATATGAGCTGGTAGCGGCCTATGCTGCCGAAGGCGTAATGCTGGCCCGTTCCCGGAATACCCTTTATGAAACCCTTCGGGATATGGTGGTGGCCATTGACGATGACGGCACCCTGGCCGGTGCAGGTGGCCTGCATATCATTTGGGACAAGCTGGCCGAAGTCCGCACGATGGCAGTATCGCCCCAAAAGCGCCGCCGGGGCATCGGGGCAGAAATCGTCCGCAGGCTGCTGCAGGAAGGCGAAGCACTGGGGATAGAGAAGTTCTTTACCCTGACCTACCAGCCGGAGTTTTTCAAGGCGTTAGGCTTTACCGTCATAAACAAAGAGGAACTGCCCCACAAGGTGTGGAAAGAATGTATCGACTGTCCGAAATTTCCCAACTGTGACGAAATCGCCATGGTGAAGGTCTAAACGATGGAGGTAATGTGATGATTATTGTAATGAGTCCCAATGCAACAGAAGAAAATTTGCAGCGTGTCATTCAGAAGATAGAATCTGCTGGCTTGAAAACCCATATATCGGAAGGCGCGGAAGTAACAATCGTAGGCGTAATCGGCGATAAGAGCAAAATTGCCAATCTGGAAATGAACATGATGGACGGCGTGGAAAAGACCGTCCGCATTACGGAAAAATACAAACTGGTCAGCCGCAACTTCCATCCCGAATCAACCATCGTGGACGTGGACGGGGTGAAAGTTGGCGGCAAGGAAATCGTGGTTATGGCAGGCCCCTGCTCCGTGGAAAGCATCGACCAGCTGCGTGAGGCCGCCAAGGCTGTAAAGGCCGGCGGTGCCAAATTCCTCCGCGGCGGTGCGTTTAAACCCCGTACCAGCCCCTATGATTTTCAGGGTCTGGAAGAGGACGGCCTCAAAATGCTCCGTCAGGCAGCCGATGAAGAGGGCCTGAAAGTCGTCACGGAAATCGTAGACAAGGACGACTTGGAACTGGTGGGCAAATACGCTGACGTATATCAGGTCGGCGCCCGGAATATGCAGAACTTCCAGCTGCTAAAGGCTTTGGGTAAGGTGAAAAAGCCTGTCCTGCTCAAACGCGGCCTGTCGGCAACCATCAGCGAATGGCTCAACGCCGCTGAGTACATCATGGCCGGCGGCAATGAGCAGGTCATTCTCTGCGAGCGCGGTATCCGCACCTATGAAACCTTCACGCGCAATACCCTTGACCTCAGCGCCGTGGCCGCAGTGAAGGAACTCTCCCACCTGCCCATCATCGTTGACCCAAGCCATGGTACCGGCCGCTGGCAGATGGTACAGCCCATGGCACGGGCGGCAGTGGCTGCCGGCTGTGACGGTCTTATCATCGAGGTTCACCCTCACCCGGAAGTGGCTCTGTCCGATGGTGACCAAAGCCTGACGCCGAAAAACTTCAACCGCCTGATGGATGATTTGGGCAAAATTGCGGCGGTAATGGAGCGCACTATATAAATGGCACAGAAAAAATTAACGCTGGCGATTATCGGCGTGGGGCTTATCGGCGGTTCCCTGGGGTTGTGCCTGAAGGATAAGCTGGGGGATGATATCTACATCACCGGCCTGTGCCGCAGTCAGGCTTCCATGGACAAAGCTGTGGAACTCGGGGCGGTGGACTTTGCTTCCCCCGATGTAAAAGCCGTGGTGGAGCAGGCGGATATCATCTTTCTAAGCCCTCCCGTGTTGCAAATCGTCCCCATGGTGGAAAAGATATTGCCCTGCCTAAAAAAAGGCGCGATTATCACCGATGCCGGCAGTACCAAGCAATATATCTGGGAACATCTGCAAAAGATACTGCCCCCGGATGTGTACTACATCGCCGGCCATCCCATGACCGGCCGGGAAAAAAGCGGCGTTACCGCAGCGAAAAAAGACTTGTTTGTGGGCAAAGCCTACGTAATTGTGGAAGACACAGGCGCCCCCCGGGAGGCCCATGAAAAACTCATGTCAGTTCTCCGGCATACCGGGGCCAACTTCACGACGCTCGATATCGCCAAACATGACCGTTGTGCCTCCGTTATCAGCCATGTGCCCCATGTGGCGGCGGCAGCGCTCGTGACACTCCTCAACCGGTCTGGTGACGATATGGAATCCTGCATCAAGCTCATCGGCGGCGGTTTCAAGGACACCACCCGTATCGCCTCCTCAAATGCCGATATGTGGGCGGATATCTGCATGACCAACGGCAAGGCCATCGCCGCCAACCTTAAGGACTTGCAGGAGATTATCGGCAGCGTGATTAAAGCCTGCGAAACACAGGACAGACAGGCCGTCTACGACTACTTCACCGCCTCCAAGAAACGCCGTGACGCCCTGCTCGAAAACGCCCAAAACAAATTCGACCCAAACTAACTGCATATAAAAACCTAAAGGCAGTGACAAGATGCGCAAGCATTTTGTCACTGCCTTTTGCTATGAAAATTTTGTCAGTAAGCGATGGGGAGATGTTTAAAGGATTTACTGTGGCTGTTCGCCGGCTTGTTTCCAGCTTTCGCCGACGCTGCCTTTGTCGCGCATTTCGCTGGCGGCGGCGTCCATGCGGGAGAAGGATTGTCTTACGCCGCCGGCGTCGTGTTTGTAATTCACGGCATGGTCAGCGCCGATACCTAGGGCTGCAGCCTCAGATACCGAGTCTATATTGGCCCCCATGAAGATAAAATTCCATTTATATTCTTTAGAGGCTGTATCAATCATGGCTTTTACGTCGGCTTTGGTGTATTCTACACTGTTGTTTTCTTTGCCATCGGTCATAATGAGGAACAGCACGCGCCGCTTGGCCGGGCAGATGCCGTTCTGATTCATTTTATCCATGGTGCCGGTGATGGTGCGGCCGACAGCGTCAAGCAGGGCCGTCATGCCACGGGGGTAGTAATTTTTATTGGTCAGTTCCGGCACTTTTTGGATATCTTTGGCGTCCACGATTTTTTCGTATCTGTCATCGAAAAGGACGGTGGTAACTTCGGCGCGTCCTTTTTTCTGTTTCTGCTTTTCGATGAAAGTGTTATAGCCGCCAATTGTATCTTCGGCTACCTTGCGCATTGAGCCGGAACGGTCAAGAATGCAGATTATCTGCACGGGTTCGGCAGAGGTCAGAATACATTTAGACGTATGCTCATGCTGCAGGAACAGCGGCTGCTGTACTTCTGTGGACGGCTTTTCTACCGGTTTATCTGTTGGCAGTTCCCGGGCAAAGCACAGGCTGGTACTCATGACGAGCACCGCTGCCAGTGATATTAAAGTTTTATACACGTGAATCAGCTCCTGTTTTTTATCCGTTCTTTTTGCTTATTTGCCGACGCATTCAGCCAGCAGGGCTTGTACGCGGTAGACGTCGGCGTCCTTGCTGAAGGTGTAGACCAGTGGTTCAGCACCAAGACCGGCTACCCAGATTTTGAGCTCCGCCTCCAGGTCAAAGTGCCCGGTGGATTCTACGGCGAAGTGGCGGATACTCTTGTAGGGAATGGAGTGGTAGTCGACTTTTTTGCCGGTAGCACCCTGTATATCCACCAGTATCAGCCTGTAGTCAGTGAAGATAAGCAGGTCGCGCACCCATTGGTAGGCCTGGATTACCTGTTCACTCTTGCCCAATAGTTTGCCGTAGTCTTTTTTTACATCTTCGATATCCGTTTCCGCCGCATTGCCGATTAGTCCGCTGATAATACTCATTTTTACTGCCTCCTTTAGATTTATGCTATACTTATTCAACTTTGGCAGCTCATAACCCTGCCATGGCAAGTGAAAAGGGCAGGGGAATTTTTTACAGGGGAATTTGATGTTATCCCTTGACATGTCAACTTGGGCAACCTATAATATGTCTATCAGTTAAAGGCAAGGACAAAGACATGACAGTGAGGAAACGGCTCTTAGAGAGGAACCTGTTTGGTGAAATGGTTCTGGGTTAGTTGTTGCTGTTACCACTTTGGAGCTGCTGCCGGGAACTTGCGCATTGCGCATTAGTATGGGCAGACGGTTACGCTACCGTTACAAGCGCTGAGTGGTCACAGGTTTTCTGTGGCAATCAGGGTGGAACCACGAGGTTATAGCTTCGTCCCTATTCAGGGACGGAGCTTTTTTAGTTTTAGGAGGGAAATACCATGCTGAAGATTACGTTGAAAGACGGTGCGCTGCGTGAGGTTGAAGCAGGCACGAGCATTTTGGATTTTGTGAAGCAGGTCAGCAACAGTCTGGCAAAGAAGGTTTTGGCTGCCAAAGTTGACGGTGAGACGAAAGACCTGACGACTGTTTTGGATAAAGACTGCACGGTAGAATTTTTAACTTTTGAAGAGGCTGACGGCCGCTGGGCACTGCGCCACACGGCTTCCCATATCTTAGCACAGGCCGTAAAGCGTCTTTACAAGGACGATAACGTAAAGCTGGCTATCGGCCCGGCTATTGATAACGGCTTCTACTATGATATTGATATGGACAGACAGCTCGGTGAAGCTGACCTCAAAGATATCGAAAAGGAAATGAAGAAAATCGTCAAGGAAAACCTCAAGCTGGAACGCAAGGAGGTCAGCCGCGCCGAAGCCCTCAAGATATTTGAGGAAAAGGGCGAAAGCTATAAGGTGGAACTCATCAACGACCTGCCGGAAGATGCGCTGATTACGCTTTATACGCAGGGCGAGTTCACTGACCTTTGCGCCGGCCCCCATGTCATATCCACGGGCAAGGTTAAGGCTTTGAAACTGCAGAGCGTAGCCGGTGCCTACTGGCGCGGCAGTGAGAAAAACAAGATGCTGCAGCGCATCTATGGTACGGCCTTTGAAAAGCAGGCTGACCTTGATGAATACCTGCACATGCTCGAAGAAGCGGCTAAGCGCGACCATCGTAAGCTGGGCAAGGAGCTTGACCTGTTCAGCCTGCACGAGGAAGGCCCGGGCTTCCCGTTCTTCCATCCGAACGGCATGGTCATCCGCAACGAGCTGATCAACTACTGGCGCGAAGTACATCGCCGTTATGGCTATCAGGAAATCAAGACGCCGATGATTATGAACCGCAAGCTCTGGGAGACTTCCGGCCATTGGGACCATTACAAGGAAAACATGTACTTTACGAAGATTGATGATGAAGATTATGCCGTAAAGCCCATGAACTGCCCAGGCGGCATGCTGGTTTATAAATCCCATCAGCACAGCTATCGTGACTTGCCGCTGCGCATGGGTGAGCTGGGTCTTGTTCATCGTCATGAGCTTTCCGGCGCACTCCACGGCCTGTTCCGTGTCCGCAACTTTACGCAGGACGATGCGCATCTTTTCATCACGCCGGCACAGATTGAGGAAGAAATCCAGCATACTATTGACCTCTTTGACGAAGTGTACAGCACGTTTGGCCTGACGTATACGGCAGAGCTCTCCACGCGTCCTGAGGACTCCATGGGTTCTGACGAAATCTGGGAAAATGCTACGAATGCCCTGCGTAATGCGCTGGAGCATCGCGGCCTCAAGTACGTTATCAACGAAGGTGACGGCGCGTTCTATGGCCCGAAGATTGACTTCCATCTGCGTGACTCCATTGGCCGTACGTGGCAGTGTGGTACGATTCAGCTCGATATGCTGATGCCGGAAAAATTCGACCTGACTTATGTAGGCGAAGACGGCGAAAAGCATCGTCCCGTTATGCTGCATCGCGTGGTTTACGGTTCCATCGAACGCTTCATTGGCATTCTGATTGAAAACTATGCCGGTGCATTCCCGACGTGGCTGGCTCCGGTTCAGGTTCGTATCCTGCCGATTACGGACAAGCATGCTGATTACGCTTACGAGCTTAAAAAGAAGATGTTTGACCTCGGCCTGCGTGTTGAAGTCGATGACCGCAATGAAAAGACGGGCTACAAAATCCGTGAAAGCCAGGTCAAGAAGACGCCGTACACGCTGGTGGTCGGCGACCAGGAAATGGCTGACGGCACGGCCGCAGTCCGCAAACGCGGCGTGAAGGACAGCGAAACGATGAAGGTTGATGACTTCATTAAGTACGTCCAGGAAAAAATCGCCAGCAAGAGCGAAGA
>JAGAYB010000068.1 GCA_017940705.1 Selenomonas sp.
CTGAACTTTGCCGCCGAGCTCTTTCGTCATCTGCTGCCAGCCTTCCCAGTCCTCTTCGTCCAGACCATCCTCAATGGAGTAGATGGGGTACTTCTCCACCAATGATTTCCAATGGGCGATGAGTTCCGCAGAGGTGAATTCTTTGCCGGATTTTGGCTGCTTGTAATGACCCTTGCCCTTGTCACTCTTCCACTCAGAGCTGGCGGCATCCATAGCCAGCACAAAATCCTTGCCCGGCTCATACCCGGCATTGCGAACAGCCTGCAAAATATGCTCGATTGTGTCTTCATCAGATGACAAATCCGGGGCAAAACCGCCCTCATCACCCACAGATGTGGCCTTGCCCTCTTTTTTCAGCAGAGCCTGCAAAGCGTGGAACACCTCCGTAGACCATCTGAGACCTTCCCGGAAAGTCGGCGCACCGGCAGGCATAATCATAAATTCCTGCGTATCAACGGAATTGGTGGCATGAGCGCCGCCATTCAAAATATTCATCATGGGCACCGGCAGATGGTTGCCGGAAAGTCCGCCCAAGAAACGATACAGGGGAATATCCTGAGCCAAAGCTGCGGCTTTGGCCGTAGCCAAAGACACTGCCAAAATAGCATTGGCTCCCAGCACGGACTTGTCCTCCGTACCGTCTAAAGCCAGCATCACTCCGTCCACAGCGTAAATATCGGACGCATCCATCCCGGCGATGGCCGGCGCAATTTTCTCATTGATGTTTTCTACGGCTTTGGACACGCCTTTGCCGCCGTATTTGCTCTTATCACCATCACGCAGTTCCAATGCCTCAAACTCACCGGTAGACGCACCGCTGGGAGCCGCCGCCCGTCCCACCGAACCATCAGCCAGCAGCACCTCGGCTTCGACAGTCGGATTGCCGCGGGAATCAATGATTTCCCGGCCAATCACCTGCATAATCTGTAAATAATCTTTCATAATATGCCTCCTCTCAACTATATTTTTATTATAACGGCAATTAAATGATATTGCAAGTCATTATCATTTAATTAGATTATCCTTTGCAAAATCACAGCCGTGGTATAAAATAATTACGTTGACAAAAATACCAAGGAGTCCTGCTTTATGACCATGCAACATATCGGCAGAAAAACTGCCGCGCTCAGTCTCACCTGCTTATGGCTGCTGCTCGGAGGCTGCGGCTCTCAAACCAGCAACGAAGGCCAGCCTGCCGCACAGGAGGAAGAAGCACCCGCAGCAGAAGAAAAAACTGCCGCCTACGTCACCGCAGCCGATGATTTCAGCAATCTGGAACTGGATAATCCGGGCCTGCCCGTTTATGACAGCTATACACTTTCCCAGCGCCGCGCCAGGGGACTGCCCACCGTCCTGCCCTCCATCAGACCATACATGGAAACGAAAACCGTCTATCTCACCTTCGATGACGGCCCCGATGACAAAAACACCGCTGCTGTACTTGACATCCTGAAACAGGAAAACGTCAAGGCCACATTTTATGTGCTGGGCAAAAACGTCAAAGCCTATCCCGAAACCACCAAACGCATTTTTGCCGAAGGCCACGCGCTGGGCAACCATAGCTACGACCATGATTACAAACGCCTTTACGCCTCCGCTGACAGCTATCTGAAAGAAATGGAAGAGGCCGATGACGCCATATACGAACTGCTGGGTGTACGACCGCTTATCACCCGTGCCCCCAGCGGACGCATGGGCAACTTTACCGCGGCCTACGAAAACATCATCGCAGCCAATGCCTACGTAGAGCATGACTGGAATGTCAGCTCCGCCGATGCCGCCCCCAATCATCCCGTTGCCCAGGATTTCATTGACAACATTCAGGGACAGACGGTAATGGACAGCGCCATCATCCTCATGCACAGCTCCGCCGGTCACGAGGAAACCGTTAAGGCCCTGCCGGAAATCATCCGCATCTTACGCGAAAAAGGCTATTCCTTCGGCGTAATCACACCGATGACTCCCCAGCCATGGTGAAACCAATAAAAAGTCAAATAAAGAGAACCGCTTGCGCAAAAACATTGCAAGCGGTTCTCTTTATTTGGCAGCTATATAATGTTCATCATCATCCCAGTCATCGGGCATACCCTTGCATAAAAGCACCGGGCAGGCAGCATTCTGGGTAACGAAATTGGATACGCTGCCCATGAGCAGGCTGCGGAATGTGCCAAAGCCATGTGTGCCCATGACAATCATATCGCTTTCTTCTTCCTCGGCCACATTCAGGATTATCTCGCCGGGGTCACCCACTTCCACCCGGGTATGGGCGCGGATTTCACTGGGAATAACGTGCATGAGCTCCGCCAAAAACTGATAGGCGGCGATTTTAAGTTCTGCCGGTACATAGCCGCTGAGACTGACCTGCTCAAAGGCCGCTACATTTTTATTGTAGTCAACCACCATCAAAAGGGTCAGCTCCGCATCCGTCACTGCCGCCAGATGAATAGCTTCGCTGACAGCCTTAAATGCCTGACCGGAACCATCAGTAGGCAGGAGTATACGATTGCATTTTATTTCCTGCTTAGGCCGTGTCTTGATTTCCGCAATCAGGGATTCGGTGTCCACTACTGTATTTTCTGTACGCATACTGTCACCTCTATTCTGCTAACTCCTTGGCCAGCTTCTCCATCTGTCTTGCCTGACGTTTCTCATCAGCCTTCTGCGCCAGCAGCTCCTTACGGGACGCATTGAACCGCAGGCAGAACAGAATACCTACAATTCCCATGTAAACGAGGAAGGCACCAAAGGTCTGGGAAATATCCCAAAAACCTGCGCCACGGGCGATAATATCACGTTGGAAATGAAATTCCCATGTCAAAGGAAAAACATGGCTGAACTTTACCACCCAATCAGCATAAAAGGTCGTCGGGCCGGTCATACCGCCCAAAATAAACCCACCGGGGATAAAGAGAATCATACGGCTCGATGCAATACCGGGATTGGCCGCCGTCCAGCCAAAGAACAGGGACAATGTGCCCACGGTGAAAATATAGAAAATCTGAATAAACAAAAAGGTAAACAGACTTCCCGAAAAAGCTAAATCGCCCCATACCCTGAGAACTGCCAGCCCCAGCACCCACGAGACAATCAGACAGCACCCGTAAGGCAGGAGCCGCACCAGTAAATCCCACGGTGTGCCCTCCAGCAGCACTTTATCCAGCTGATGCGTGAGCCGCAGGCGCGGTATCATACCAATGGTGGCAAAGGTAAAAAACATGGAGCCAAAGAAAAACAAGAATCCCAGCGTCTCACCATTGTCCTTGGAATCCTGCGGATTAAACAGGTTACGGGTTGCAAGGCTCACGTTGCCATAAATACTGTCATTGGTACTGCCCACATCGCCGTTGGCTGCCGCATTATCCAGCCCCACGATTTCATTCAGCGCTTCCTTGATATTACTGGTATTGGCCGAATTTGTATTATCGTAAAACACGCCGATATTGGAAGCCACTCCCGTATACCGGTCTTTTTCCAGCCCACGGGGAAAATACACTACCGTCACTGCCCTGTCCTGATAAAACAGGTCTTTCGGATTCTGCGCTGTATTCAGCACCGCCGTAACCTTCATGTACTGTGAAGCATCTATACGGTTTATCAGGTCGCGCGTATAAGCCGAGTTATCCAAATCAATAACAACGACTTTAGCATCCTTGGCAATGTTGCCAGTGAGCAGCACCGACATGAAAACCGTGATGACCATAGCCACCATGATGCAGACTTTTTCATAGGGCATGCCCTGACCGGAAAACAGGAATTTAATTTCATCTCTTAGTGAATTCACTATCTTTCACCCCAATAGTCATGCCCGGCAAAATGCCATCCTGCTTGTCAATGTAAATGCGCACCTGGAACGCAGAAAGGTCCGAC
>JAGAYB010000009.1 GCA_017940705.1 Selenomonas sp.
GGAGGTGTTATGGCATGCTGGCAGAACCAATAGACACAAAAGAAGAATTGATTGCAGGAGAAATCGTTATGATGGCTCCGGCAGGGACGGGACATAATACAATTGCACATAATCTTCATTTGGTTATCGGCAATTATCTTTATGGTAAGCGTTGCCGCATGTTTGGGGAGACTTATGTGTTTTTAGACGAGGAAAATCATTTCATCCCAGATTTGATGGTGGTCTGTGAGCCGTCGCAGATAAAGCCGAACCATGTTGAGGGTGCGCCTGATTTGGTGATTGAGATTTTGTCTGCCAGTACGAGGAAACGAGACATCGGGGTAAAGAAGAAAGCCTATGAGCGTTTTGGCGTGAAGGAGTATTGGATAATCAATCCTGTTGATCGATCGGTGGAAGTATATCATCTTCGTGATGGTGTATTTGAATTGGATGATGTTTATTATGATTATTCACAGGAGGACTGGGATGGGTTGACCGATAGAGACAAGCAGGAAGCGAAGTTGTCGTTGAAGGTGTCTCTGTATGATGACTTGGAAATTCCCATCAAACGTATCTTTGTTGATGTATAATTGTAAATAAAAGTCCCCGACGATGGTGGTGTATAACATTATCGCTGGGGGCTTTGTTTGTTATATTCGTTTAAGCCATTATCACAAATGGCTATAAACGTGCATTAAAACGCGGTTGTAACCCTAAAAATTTTGAAAAAGTTGTTCAGCTGCTGCAAAAACAACAACCGTTGCCAGAAAAGTATCGTGACCATGCGCTTACAGATTCACGAAACTTTAAAAATGTTCGTGAGTGTCATATTGAACCTGACTGGTTGCTCGTATACCAGATTATCAATGAGCGTCTGGTGTTGAAGTTAATGAGGACTGGTACACATAGCGATTTATTTTGATGATCATTAAAGTCCCTATCGAAGGAGGATTCGATAGGGGCTTTTTATTATTGTCACATATTATATATTTTTATCACATAAGTGAAGGTGTGAGCCGAAAAACGCGAAAAAACACGGTTTTTCACGGAAAAATGATAAAAAACTATTGAAACATGGTGTTGGATAGGCTAATATCATACCTGTAAACAGCTTGTAAAGTTGATAACAAATCACAAATGTGATGGTTGTCGATAGATGGCGCGCGTTATGATGTTTGCTGTGGAAAGGAGAAATTGACTATGGGCTGGATGATTTTGCTGGCAGCAGGTATGTGGGTGCTGCAGCTTCTGTTGGGGCTATGGCAGTTTGGCCGCTTCAATAAGCATGTGAAAGAACTGAGAAGTTTGGGCCGAGTGGCTGTCGGCAAGGCCAAGGGCGGTTTTCGGGCCGGGGCGGTGGCGCTTATCTGCATCAATGAACGGGCAGAAATTGTGCATGCCGAGACGATGGCCGGACGCACGGTGTTTGCCGGATTTCGGGAGATGCCGGAGCTCAAGGGCAAATTTCTTCCTGAAATAAATGAAGATGATTGCGCAGGTTTCGGAAAGCAGGTGACAGCGGCGGTGCTGAATGCCCGTCAGGATTACGAAAATTATCAGGAGCTGCAACAGGAGCATCGTGCAGGCGATGCGGCAGCTTTGGCTGAATGAGCTGAAACTTTATTCAAGAGGAAAGAAGGCAAAAAATGGACACATTGATTTTTTTCGCACAAGGCTTTATCGGTATGTTCAACAAGGGAGGCGAGGTGCTGACCGGCTGGGTTACAGGCATTATCCCCACGCTTATCTGCTTGCTGGTGGCCATGAACTCCATCGTACTGTTGGTGGGCAATGAACGCATTGAAAAATTTGCGCATCTCTGTGCAGGCAATATCTTTAGCCGTTATATCTTGCTCCCGGTGGTGGGGACGTTCTTCTTCTGTAACCCCATGACCTTGTCCTTGGGCAAGTTCATGCCGGAGTATTACAAGCCTTCCTATTATGCGGCAGGCTCGGCTTCCTGCCATACGCTGAATGGTCTGTTCCCGCATGTAAATCCCGGCGAACTCTTTGTGTTCCTGGGAATTGCCAACGGCATTACGGCTCTGGGACTGCCGACGGTTGATTTGGCGCTGCGTTACTTCCTTATCGGTATTGTGATTAACTTCCTGCGCGGCTGGGTGACGGATTTCACCACGGCTTATGTGCAGAAGCAGCAGGGCGTAAAACTTTCCAAGCAGGTTGTAGCGATTAAGTCCTAAGTGTACAGGGGGATAAGAAAATGGCAGAATATAAAAGCGTAGTTGTTTCGGCAGGTTCCGGTGGCTTTGGCGGCCCCCTTACACTGACGCCGACAGAAACCAAAAATAAAATTGTCAACATTACCGGCGGTGTGATTTCACCTGTGTCCATCCGTTTGGGCGAAATGACGGGTTGTGAGGTTGTGGATGGCTTTAAGACCAGAGTCCCGGATGAGGAAACTTTGGCGGTGGTCATTGATTGCGGCGGTACGCTGCGCTGCGGCATCTATCCGCAGAAACGTATCTTCACCATCAACCTGAATCCCACCGGCCCGTCCGGCCCGCTCGCGCAGCACATCAAGGCTGATATCTATGTTTCGGCGGTGAAAGAGAACAATATCGCCTACAGTGATGGTACGGCAGCACCGGCAGCAGTCAGCGAGGAGCCGGTGAAGAAGCCCAAGTATGACACCAGCAAGAAGATTTCCCAGCAGCAGGCCGAAGGCAGCCTGATGGCGAAAATCGGGCAGTTCATGGGCGGTATCGTCTCCGTATTTTATCAGGCAGGGCGCGATTCCATCAACACGATGATTAAGACCATTCTTCCGTTTATGGCCTTTGTGTCCATGCTGATTGGTGTAATTCTCACTACGGGTATCGGTGATGTGATTGCCAATCTTTTGGCACCGCTGGCCAGTTCGCCTGTTGGTCTGGTCATCCTGTCGCTTATCTGTTCCTTCCCGTTCCTCTCGCCCTTCCTTGGCCCGGGCGCTGTTATCGCACAGGTTATCGGCGTGCTCATCGGTGTGGAAATCGGCAATGGCCAGATTCCGCCGGCACTGGCACTGCCTGCGCTCTTTGCCATCAATGCTCAGTGTGCCTGTGACTTCATTCCCGTAGGTCTGGGGCTGGCAGAGGCAGAGGCGGAAACGGTAGAAGTTGGTGTGCCGTCGGTACTGTATTCCCGTTTCATCACGGGGCCGATTGCGGTAATTTTAGCATGGCTGGCCAGCTTCGGCCTGTATGAAGGCTAAATATATAGAAGTTTATTGTAACGCAAGAAAGATTCAGGGGGTCTTACAATGAAGAAGTATTACAGCACTACGGTGCAGGAGTTAGGTGTAAATGTCCATTCCTTTAAGGATGCCAAAATGCTGATTATGTTTAATGAGAATGCGCCGGAGGAACTGCGTGAATACTGCATTCTCCACCGGGGCAATGAACTCACGGACACGGTGCAGGCAGGAGACATCTTTAAACTGGGAGATGCTGAGTACAAGATTGTCTTTGTGGGCAGTGAAGTACAGAAGAATTTGGGCAATTTAGGTCATATAACCCTGCGGTTCAACAATAACGATGAAGGGGAAGGGCTGGAAGGCAGCCTGTATCTGGAAGATAAGCCTATTGTTGACGTAAATCCCGGTGACGAAATTTCCATTGTAAGACCGTAATTTTAAGGAGATGTTTATTATGGCTTCATGGCTTAACTTGGAAGGTAAAACAGCAGTGGTAACGGGAGGCGCTTCAGGCATCGGCAAGGCGGTGGCGCAGGCATTTCTCGATAACGGAGCCAATGTGGTAGTCTGTGATATGAATCCTGAGGCACCGGAATTTGACATCCATGAGGGCAGCGGCGAAATGCTCTATGTGGTTACCAATGTCACCAATCCCGAAAATATTACGGATATGATTCGGCAGGCCAAGGAAAAGTTTGGCAAGCTGGATGTACTGGTGAACAATGCCGGTATCAACATTCCCTGTCTGCTGGTGGACCCCAAGGACCCGCATGGCAAATATGAACTCAGCGACAATGTCTATGACAAAGTTACCGGCGTTAATATCAAAGGCGTGTACCTGATGGCGCAGGCTTTGGGGCATGAGTTCGTGGATAACGGCAAGGGCGTTATCATCAATATGTCTTCGGAAAGCGGCCTTGAAGGTTCCGAAGGGCAGAGCATTTACGCCGCCACCAAGAATGCAGTGAACTCCTTCACTCGTTCCTGGGCCAAGGAGCTGGGCAAGTACAATGTCCGGGTGGTGGGCATTGCTCCCGGTATCATGGAGGCCACTGGGCTTAGAACCCTTTCGTATGAGGAGGCGCTGGCCTATACGCGTGGCATTACAGTGGATGACCTGCGCAAGGGCTACAAGAGCACAAAGACCACTCCGCTGGGACGCAGCGGCAAGCTCACGGAAGTGGCTGATACAGTGATGTTCCTGGCCAGCGACAGAGCCAGCTACATCCATGGTGTAACCTACAATGTCGCCGGTGGCAAGACACGCGGCTAATAGCAACAAAATTATGAAAACTGGCACATTACCCTCTGTGTGCCAGTTTTCGGCGTAGTATTATTTTGATATGGGGGGTTGAATTATGCAGCCTGTAGAAAGACGTATCTTGGTCAAAGTGGCCAATATGTACTATGTGGAGAATCTGAAACAAAGCGAGATAGCCCAGCGTATGGGCATTGACCGTACCACGGTCAGCAAGTATTTGAAAAAAGCACTGAAGGATAAAATAGTCAAGATTACGGTGGAAAGCGATTCCTTTGATGAGCTGGAGGCGGATTTGGAGCGCCGTTTTGGCCTTAAGGAGGCCTGTGTGGTGCCCAAGAGCTATGATATGCAGTTTATCAAGGAGCAGATGGCCCGGGCAGGGCTGCGGCTGATTCGCCGGATTTTGGGTGACGGCAAGGTGGTGGGCATGGCCTGGGGTACGACCATCAGCGAGCTGGCCAAATTTGCGGAACAGGAAAAAAACTCGCCTCTCGATATTGATTTCGTCCCCTTGGATGGGGGGCCGGAATCAATCGACAGCGAGTTTCATGTGAATACAATATGTTATCAGATGGCTAGGGCGTTCAGCGGCCGCAGCCATTATATCTACGCTCCGGCCATTGCCAAGACTGCCGCTATCCGGCAGGCCATTGTGCAGGATGTGAACTACGAAAAGATTTCTGCCTTTTGGGACAGGCTCAATATCGGCATTGTGGGCATTGGCGCGCCGGTGAAATCCTCCAACCTCGTCTGGGCCGGCAGTTTCGGCCGGGAGGCCATTGAGTCACTGGCCAAGACCGGGGCAGTGGGGGAAATCTGTTCGGTGTTTTACGATATCAACGGCCATGAGGTGACAACCCCCTTTTCCGACAGAATTATCGCCGTGGGGCTGGAGAAACTGCGTACCTTGGAGTACAGCGTCGGGCTGGCCGCCTCACGGGAGAAAGTGCCGGCCATCATGGGAGCGCTTCGCGGCAAGCTCATCAACGTTTTGATTACTGATGAGGAAACAGCGAAAATTTTGCTGAATGAGTGAGCGCTAAAGGCGTGTGGCAAGGTTCCAGCCGTGGTGCAGGGGGCCTGCGCCAGCCCCCAGATTCAGCCCGGAGGTCAGGGCGCCTGTTACATAGTCTTTGCTCATTTGAACGGCCTGAGGCAGGCTATAGCCCCTGGCTAAGTGCGCGGCGATGGCTGAGGACAGTGTGCAGCCTGTGCCGTGAGTGTTGGGGTTGGTGATGCGCTTTCCGGGCAGCCATAAGGGGCCGTCTGCGGTAAAGAGCAGGTCATCGGCATCGGGGAGGCGGTGGCCTCCCTTGCAGAGAACATTACAACCGTAAGCCGTCTGGATTTTCCGGACGGCTTTTTCCATGGCCGCTTTATCGTTGATGGTGAGGTTGGTCAGGGCTTCCGCTTCCATCAGATTCGGGGTAATCAGTGTGGCCAGAGGGAAAAGCTGTTCCTTTAAAGCCGTAACAGCGTCCTCGGACAGCAGACGGGCACCGCTGGTGGCTACCATCACCGGGTCAACGACGATGTTTTTCGCCTGATACTGGCGAAGTTTGTCTGCTGTCACTGCAATGAGGGGCGAGGAAAAGACCATGCCGGTTTTCACCGCGTCAGGGTAAATATCGGTAAAGACGCTGTCCAGCTGGGCGGCGAGAAAGTCAGGGGCTGCCGGGGAAACTGCGTCCACGCCTTTGGTGTTTTGGGCGGTCAGGGCGGTGATGGCGCTCATGCCGTAAACGCCAAGAGCCTGCATGGTCTTTAAGTCGGCCTGAATCCCGGCTCCGCCGCTGGAATCACTGCCGGCAATGGTTAAGGCCGTTTTGATGAGAAGGGCGTCAATTTTCTGCCGCAGCCGGGCGGCGGCTTTTTTTATGTCCGGGGCGGCAAAGATGGCAGAGATGACCGCAAAACCGGAAAGGCCGCAATGGTCAAGGTCAGGCAGGTTCTCCACCGTGATGCCGCCGATGGCCACTACGGGAATGTTGACAGCATGACAGATGTTTTTGAGTTCATCACGGCTGACGGCAATGGCGTCAGCTTTGGAGCCGGTGGGAAAGACAGCTCCGACGCCTAAGTAATCTGCGCCAGCGGCTTCGGCGGCTTTGGCCTGCGCAACGGTCTGAGCTGACACGCCCAGAATTTTATCCGGGCCGAGGAGGGCGCGGGCCCCACTCACAGACATATCATCCTGACCGATATGGACGCCGTCTGCGTCACAGGCCAGGGCGATTTCCAGCTTGTCATTGACTATGAAGGGGACGCTGAAATCATGGCAGAGGGCTTTTATTTCCCGGGCTTCCTGCAGGAAATCCTCGCGGCAGAGAGACTTTTCCCGCAGCTGGATGATGGAAGCGCCGCCTAAAATGGCAGTCCTTACGGCTTTTACAAGGGGCTGGTCTTTCAGCCAGCGCCTGTCGGTTATAGCGTAGAGCGGCAGGGCTTTTTGTAAATCAGAGGATTTCATATTTAGCCCCCTTGTCTAAAACTTCGCCGGTCATATTGTAAATGGCATCAATAATGCGGCTGCGGCAGGTGGCGTTGCCTTCATGGGCGGCTAAATGGGCGCAGGCAATTTCTCCGGCAAGCCCCATGGCGCAGACAGCAGCGGCGGCAGCTTCAAGCGGAGCTGTTGGATTTGCGGCAATGGCGGCTGCGGTCAGGGCTGAGCACTGGCAGCCTGTGCCGGTGATACGGCTCATTTCCGGGCGGCCGTTGCGGATGACGTAGCACTTGTCCGCGTCGGCTACCAAATCAATGGCGCCGGTGATAGCTGTGATGGTGTTGAGTTTTTGGGCGGCGGCTTTGGCAAAGGCGGCTGCCTGCAAGAGATTTTCCGGGGAGATACTGTCCACGGCTGCGGCATCCACGCCCTGAGTATGGCCGGTATCACCTATAAGCACCTTGATTTCGGAGATATTGCCGCGAATGACGGTGACTGGTGCAGCTGCCAGTATGCTTTGGGCGGCACCTGTGCGCAGGGCGCTGGCTCCTGCTCCCACCGGGTCAAGGGTGATGGGATGTCCGGCATCTGCGGCTCTGGCAGCTGCCAGCAGCATGGATTCCAGCAGACGCTGGTTCAGGGTGCCGATGTTGAGACAGAGTCCCTGTGTGATGGCGGTGATGTCTGTCATTTCCTCCTGACAGTCGGCCATGATGGGGCTGGCACCGCAGGCCAGCGTGATGTTGGCCACGTCATTTACGGTGACGTAGTTGGTGATGTGGTGAATGATGGGGCTGTTTTTACGAATATTGTCCCAGTATGAACCCAGTGGCATAAAACTCCTCCTTTGAAAAAAGGGGCTATCCGAAAAGGATAGCCCCTGCTGCTCAGCTTGCATACTTTCCTACGTTGGCATTATCCAAATCAGGTGCGGTCGAAACGCCCAGTTTCCTCTCAGCCCGTCTGCGAGCTCCCGTGTACTTATATGCTGTTTATGCTTACACTTTACGTCCTGAGAAGATTTTTGTCAAGGTGTCCTGTGCGGTCTTGAAGGAAAAAAGGCTTTTCGGTAGAATATTATCATATATGATTAAATTAGGGACTGTTCCTAAGACAGTTTCTGGGAAAGCGCAGGGATACCGATGAAGTACGTGGTTATAGATTTGGAAATGAATCCGGTTGACAGGGAATTTCGTGACGTGCGGCGGCGCATGAACGAGGAAGTCATTGAGTTTGGGGCTGTACGCCTGGATGAGAACTTTCAGCAGGAGGGAGAGTTCCAGTGCTATGTGGAGCCGGAGTACGGCAAGATAAAGAAACATATAACGAGCCTTACCAGCATAACCCAGAGCATGGTGGACGGGCAGGGGCATTATGCGGATGCTTTTCATAAATTCGTGGACTGGATTGGTGAGGAAGAGACAAAGATTTATTCATGGAGCATGTCCGATATCAAGCAGCTGAAAAAGGAATGCCGTTTTAAATTGCCGGACTTTGATGTGGAATGGCTGGACAGCCGCTGGGTGGATTTGCAGCAGGAATTTGACGACAGGCTGGGGCTGCATAACAGTCTGGCGCTGAAACACGCTTTGGGCGCAATGGATCATAAGTTTGAAGGCACTCAGCATACGGCCTTGGCGGACGCCGTCAATACCAGCGCTATTCTCGTGCTGATGCAGGATGATGCGAAGTTCCGTCAGACCATGCAGCCGGTGCTGGATATTTTGGAGCCTCAGGAAGACTTGTCCAGCTCCATTGGCGATTTGTGCCCCGATTTGCTGAAGCTCCGGGAAAATCTGGGGGATTGAGGAAGGGATAACTCTTGGCAGGCTTGGTTTACGAGCAGGGCCGGGGGTTATTTTTTTGCAGGTAAACAGGAACAGATAAAATGCCGGTTTGATTATGTGGTATAAATGTTTGCTGTACATATACATAATGTAACTTTTGTATAAAAATACTTGTTAATTGTTATCAATTATGCTATGATGATAACAATTTGAAAAGGACAGGTGGAACAGTGATGGTAAAAACGATGGGGGTTTTAGGGCCGGCAGGCACCCATAGCGAAGCAGCGGCGGTATATTTGCAAAAACATATAGCAGAGGAATACCGGCTGCGGCTCTACGGGGATATTTTCGACTGCCTGCAGGCGGTGGAGGCCGGCGAGGTAGATACGGCACTGGTGCCGGTGGAAAACTCTCTGGAGGGAGCCATCAACATCACGCTGGACACGCTGGCCAGAAGTGACGGGCTGAAAGTCTGGCGCGAACTTATCTGGCCGGTGCATAATCAACTGCTGGCCCGGCAGCAGGGGGCTGTAAAGCGTATTTACTCCCATGCCCAGCCCATATCCCAGTGCCGCGATTTTTTGCAGGCGCATTATCCGCAGGCTGAGCTTATCAAGGTGGCCAGCACTGCCAGAGCGGCGGAACTGGTGGCGGCGGAACCTATAGACTCAGGCAGTGCCGCCATTGCTACCCAGCGTGCCGGAGAATTGCTGGGACTGGTGCCGCTGGCTGCGGAGATACAGGACAGCGCTGCCAACTGCACGCGGTTTTTTCAGGTGGGCCGGGGGAATATGCGATATTTACCGCAGGAAAAGGTGCTGATTATCTGTCAGATTGACGGCGCCAAGGCCGGTGCCCTCTATGATGTGCTGGGGGAATTTGCCAGCCGGGGCATCAATATGACGCGCATTGAGTCACGTCCTGCCCGGACAGAGCTGGGTGCCTATATTTTCTTTTTTGATTTGGAATACAGCGCAGAGCCGCAGCTGGCGGAGGCCATTGAGGCCGTGGCCGGCAGGAGTATCTGGCTGCGCAATCTGGGCACGTTTCCTGTGCTGACTGTATAATAGAAAAGGGGATTGATTATGGTAATTATCATGAATATCGACGCTAC
>JAGAYB010000069.1 GCA_017940705.1 Selenomonas sp.
CATCATCCCACGGAAATTGCGGCCACGCTGAAAGCGGCCAAGGAGCTTAATCCGAAGCGCCTTGTCTGCGTGTTCCAGCCCCACCGCTATTCCCGTACACAGCTTTTGCATGAGGAGTTTGGCAAGGCCTTTGTGTCGGCAGACCGTCTGCTGCTCACCGATGTTTATGCTGCCGGCGAAGAGCCCATCGAGGGAATTTCCGGGGAAACCATACTCAACGAAGTGCGTAAACAGACAAAACAGGATGTCGTCTATATTCCCAAACGGGAAAAACTGGCTGACTTTCTGGCACAGGAAGTACAGGACGGAGATTTGCTTATCACCATGGGAGCCGGTGACATTTATAAAACCGGTGAAGAATTGGTAGAACGTTTAAACAAGTAATGGGAGATTGAGAAATAAATGAATCAGGATAAAATCGTTGTCGTAATGGGCGGTACGTCCACCGAAGCCGAGGTTTCACGCCGTACCGGCGCTGCAATTCTGGCAGCCTTGCAGGAAAAGGGCTGCAATGCTGAAGGCATGGAGCTTAATCCTAAGACCTTTGCCATGGACATACAGAAAGCCGGGGCGAAGATGGTCTTTAACGCCCTGCATGGCAAGTTCGGTGAGGACGGCCTGCTGCAGGGGACGCTGGATATGCTGGGCATTCCCTACACCGGTTCCGGCGTGCTGGCTGCGGCTGTCACCATGGACAAGGCAGCTTCCAAGCGCGTATTCATCAGCGAAGGCATTTCCACGCCGCGCTGCCACACCTATAACAGCTTTGAGCAGAAGCGCGATCTTGCCGCTGAAATCCTTGACGAGTTCGGTCTGCCGGTCGTGGTCAAGGCTGCCGCGCAAGGCTCAAGCATCGGCGTTTACATCGTGGAAAAAGCCGCAGACCTTGCTGGCGCGATTAAGGAAGCGTTCTCCTATAACGATGAAATTCTGGTGGAAGAGTTTATCAAAGGCCGGGAAATGACCGTTGCCGTATGGGGGGATGAAGATAATAAGGAGGCTTTCCCCATCATCGAAATCACCACCACTTCCGGGCGCTATGATTACAACAGCAAGTACACCAAGGGAGCATCGACGCATATCATTCCGGCTCCCGTCAGTGCTGAAAAGACACAGGAAATGCAGGAACTGGCGATTAAGACCTATACAGCCTGCGGCTGCAAGGGCGTAGCCCGGGTGGATATGATGTATGGCGAGGACGAAACGCCTTACGTTATCGAAGTTAATTCCGTGCCGGGCATGACGGAGACTTCGCTGGTGCCTGATGCCGGCCGGGCTATGGGCGTTGAATTCCCGGATTTGTGCCTGCGGATTTTGGAGATGGCAGGCTTTGACATCAAGGGCTGAGTAAGAGCCTGTTTTTGGCAGTACGGTTCATGAAAGGAGGAGATTAAATGGACGAAGATATGGTGCAGCCGCAGGAGCCGCAAGCCCATAGCAGACGCAGGCGCAGTCCGCGGCGATTGCTCAAGGGACTGGCCTTTCTGCTCATTTGCGGCGGTCTGGTGGCCTTTATCGTCTATTCTCCTCTGTTTACCCTGCAGAGAGTGCAGCTGAAGGGCAATACCTATCTTACGGAAGCTGATATTCTGACCAGCGGACGCCTGTATAAGGGAGAGCCGTTTTTCCAGTTTGAAACGAATGAAGTGACCCAGAACCTGCTGTGCGACCTGCGGATTGAAACCGCGGTAGTGCGCCGCCGCCTGCCGGATACGCTGGAGGTGGAGATTACCGAGCGCATGCCTGTGGCAACTGTGGCCTGTGACTATGGCTATCTTGATTTTGACCGTCGGGGCAAGGTCATCGGCAGTTACAAATACCTGCGGAAAATGCCCATCCCCATGATAACCGGGGTGAAGATGCACGATATGTACATCGGCGATGACAATAAGGACCAGCGCGTAGCCAAGGTGCTGGTGCTGCTGTCAAAGCTCAGTTCCGAGGAACTGAACAGCCTGTCGGAGGTGAGCGTGGCTGACCCTGAGGCGGTGACGGCCTATACCAATCAGTCTGTACAGATTCGGCTGGGGAATTTTGACCGCTGGGATGAGAAGGCAGAGCAGACGCAGGAGTTTTTGCATAACCTGCCCAACAGCCGTCATCAGATTGAATTTGTCGACTTCCGCTACACGGCACCCTTTATCCGCCTTAAGGACAAACTGGTTGCCCCCGAGGTGAAGGTCAAGGAGGGAGCGCAGTAATGACGCTTGTCCGGCAGCTTGCAGCTGCCGGATTTTTTCTTTTTTTGTCATTTTTTTAGAAAAGTTGTAGCATTGTGGACTAAATGATGGTAAAATTAAGGAGTATATTTATGTAAGTTAGGAATCCCGGTGGACGGAACACTGTTTCCAGGGGATATATAATACGAAAATCATGGGGGTTAACGCAGTGTTTGAATTGGATGACAATGGTCTTGACCAGTTAGCTAAAATCAAAGTAATAGGTGTAGGCGGCGGCGGCAGCAATGCCGTGAACCGCATGATAAATTTCGGGCTGCAGGGAGTCGAATTTATCGCAGTAAATACGGATGCTCAGGCTTTGCTGAAGTCTTTGGCACCGAAACGCATGCAGATTGGTGAGAAACTCACGCGCGGTCTGGGTGCCGGTGCACGCCCGGAAATCGGTCAGAAGGCGGCCGAGGAGAGCCGCGACGATATTCTTGAGGCGCTGCGCGGTGCTGATATGGTTTTCGTCACAGCCGGCATGGGGGGCGGCACCGGTACTGGTGCTGCGCCGGTGGTAGCTGAATGCGCCCGGGAAATCGGCGCACTGACGGTAGGCGTTGTAACCCGTCCCTTCGGCTTTGAGGGTATGAAGCGCAAACGCAATGCCGAATCCGGTATTGAAAACCTCAAACAGCATGTTGATACGATTATCACCATTCCCAACGACCGCCTGATGCAGGTCGTTGACAAGAAGACGCCGATTACGCAGGCTTTCCAGATTGCCGATGATGTCCTGCGTCAGGGTGTCAAGGGCATCTCTGACCTCATCGCGATGCCGGGGCTGGTAAACCTCGACTTTGCCGATGTGCAGAGCGTCATGAGCAATGCCGGTTCTGCCCTGATGGGCATTGGTGAGGCCTCCGGCGACAATGCTGCCGTGGAAGCAGCTAAGGCCGCTATCGCTTCGCCGCTGCTCGAAACCAGCATTGATGGTGCACGGGGCATCCTGCTCAACGTTACCGGTGCCGAGGAAAGCCTCAGCATGTATGAGATTCAGGAGGCTTCGGAAGCTATCCACGATGCGGCTGACAGTCAGGCCAATATCATCTGGGGTGCATCCATTGACAACACCATGGGCGACAAGGTACGCGTTACCGTTATTGCTACGGGCTTTGATGCGCCGGAAACCATCGGTGTGCAGCCGCAGGCCAAGCCGTCGGCAGCTCAGCCGGTAGCGCCGAACCTGCCGGGGGCTAATCTGGGACTGGATAACAGCAATGATGCAAATCAGACTGTTGCTCCGGCCGCTGACTTTATAGATATTCCCGTATGGATGCAGAAAAAATAATTGACAAGCATTCCGTAGTAGAGTATAATGTATTCTGTTGCTGACGTTAGTCGGTATATGGGTAGGTGCCCGAGTGGTTAAAGGGAACGGACTGTAAATCCGTCGCCGTAGGCTACGATGGTTCGAATCCATCCCTGCCCACCATTTGGCGGCATAGCTCAGTTGGCTAGAGCATGCGGTTCATACCCGCAGTGTCAGGAGTTCAAATCTCTTTGCCGCCACCATATAGAAATGCGAAACGCACCCTTGTGGGTGCGTTTTTTATGTATACAAAAAATTGGGTAAATTTTTCTAGCTTTTTTCAGAAAAGAAGACTATAATATATAAAGTTTGTTATAATATGGTTGGATGGATTTTATGAAGCGCAGAGACTTTTTAAAAAACATGATACTTCTGGGCACAGGAACTGCGCTGCTGTCGCAGGTTGTCGGCATGAAGGCGGCGGAAGCTGCATGGAAAACAGACGGCGGCAGAGGTCGTGACCCGTTGCTGGGGCTTCCTATCAAGGAAACTGGCTTGGAGTTTTCATCTTTGGAAAACCGCAGTACGACCGATACCATCATCATCCATCATGTAGGCAACACAAACCGCGATGTGTCGGCGGCGGAAATTCACCGCTGGCATCAGAATAACGGCTGGTCGGGTATCGGCTATCACTTCGTCATCCGCAAGGACGGCACGATTGAGCGCGGACGGCCCATGGACATGCTCGGGGCGCACTGCTATGAGCATAACTGGCATACTGTAGGCGTGAACATCGTGGGAGCTTTCGATGATAACGAGCCGGAGCCGGAGCAGCTGATCTCGGCGGCAAGGCTTTTGGCAGCCCTTTGCCGGTATTACGGTCTGGAACCAAATCAGGATACCATCAAGGGGCACCGGGACTTCAATAACACCGCCTGCCCCGGACAGCTGCTCTATGATGAGCTGCCGCATCTCATAGACATGACAGCCAAGCAGTATTGATGAGGTGAAGGCTATGCGTTATCGGTGGTTTATCGACAAGGACAAGCAGACGGACGAGTTCGGCATGCCTGTCAGCCGGGCAGAGTATGATGAGGCACTGCATCCACAGACGAAGCTGTATCAGCGTGGAGAGCTTTTGGCTATCGTTGTGGTGATGTTTATTTTACTGTATGAATGGACAACGGACGATAATCCGCTGCTGTTCATGTGTGTTTCCTTTTTGACCTTTGAACTGAGGCCGCTGGCACGGGCGTTTTTGGGAAAGAACGGCCGCGCGGTCAGCAATGCGCTGACCGGATTCAGCGTTGCGCTGTTCGTGGGGGCATTGTTCTGGTCATTCATGTGAGTCGTATTTTTCGCTAAAATTTTCAGTCATTTACAAAAAGTAAATAAAAAAACATATTTTATATTTTTTTTGCCAAACAGGGCAGGAGTTTGTAAATAAATAGCGAAATAGAAACAAAAGAGAATGATTGCTGGTGGAGAGCAGTCACGCATGGACGACATGACAAATGTAATATGCCTGAGATAATAGATAAAAAAGGCAGAAAAACTGTATACTAACAGAGTAAAATCTGTTAAGATATATATACAAAAGTAAACTAAAGTCGAATAAGGGGAGATTTTTGTTTACTACATGATATCCAAGGGGGATTTTTTATGAGAAAGACAGAATGCTTAGCCATGATTCTGGCTGGTGGTCAGGGCAGCCGCCTCGGCGCGCTTACCAAAAAAATTGCAAAACCAGCTGTTCCGTTCGGGGGGAAGTACAGAATTATTGATTTCCCTTTGAGCAACTGCGCAAATTCCGGCATTGACAAGGTGGGTGTGCTCACGCAGTACCGTCCGCTGGAACTGCATAACTATCTGGCCTCGGGCAGCGCCTGGGACCTCGACCAAAAGGATGGCGGTATCTTTATCCTGCCGCCTTATGCCCGTGAAAAAGGGGCAGACTGGTATCAGGGCACTGCCGATGCCATTTACCAGAACCTGAATTTCATTGATTTAGCTGACCCCGAGTATGTACTCATTCTGTCTGGCGACCATATTTACACCATGGATTATTCGTGGATGCTGGAAGCTCATAAGATGAACAAAGCGGAAGCAACCATCGGTGTTATTGAGGTGCCTTGGGAAGAAGCACCCCGCTTCGGTATCATGAATACGGACAAGACGGGACGTATCGAAGAGTTTGAGGAGAAACCGGCAAAACCGAAGAGCAATCTGGCTTCTATGGGTATCTATGTCTTCAACAAGAACTTCCTCAAGAAGTATCTGGAAGAGGATGCCAAGGATGAGACCAGCAGCCATGACTTCGGCAAGAACATCATCCCGAAGATGCTGAAAGACAAGGCTCGTCTTTATTCCTACGCCTTTGAAGGCTATTGGAAGGATGTAGGAACCATCGAAAGCCTCTGGCAGGCGAATATGGACCTTTTGCAGGACCAGCCCCCCTTCGACCTCAAGGGTGAAAAGAGAATTTATTCTTCAACGCAGTCTATGCCGCCGCATTACATCGGGCCGGATGCCAAGGTGAAAAACTCCATGATCAGCGAAGGTTCCATGATTCTCGGCGAAGTGGAAAATTCGGTTATCTTCCCGGGCGTGCGCATTGGCAAAGGGGTAAAGGTAACGAACTCCGTTATCATGCCTTCCACGGTCATCCGCGATGGCGCGGTCGTGGATTATGCTATCCTAGCTCAGAACTGCGAAGTGGCAGCCGGTGCCAAGGTTGCCGGTGAACTTGGCGCTATCACGGTGGTAGCCGAAGGTGAAACCGTCACCGCGGAAGCCAGCGGCAAGCAGGCTGGCTGAGTCTTTTCCCTGTCGTTATAGCCTAGATACAGCAAGGAGTGGAAGAAATTGAAAGATGTAATGGGGATAATCAATCTTCAAGAAGATAATAAATTGATTCGTGAGCTTACGGAAAAAAGAGCTGTGGAGTCCCTGCCGTTTGCAGGACGCTATCGGCTGATTGACTTTACGTTGTCGAGTATGGTTAATTCCGGCATATTGAACGTCGGCGTTATGCTGCCGGATAAACCGCGTTCGGTTCTTGACCACCTCCGTTCCGGTAAGGATTGGGATTTGGCCCGCCGTCATGACGGCCTGTTCTACCTGCCGTCCCCCAGTGAGGAAGACAGCATCCGTAAAGGCGATTTAAAGAATTTTTATCATAATCTGGATTTCTTCGAGCACAGCAGCCAGAAATACGTCTTACTGACCAGCGGCAGCTTTGTTTACAATGTAGACTTCAGCCAGCTCCTGCGTTTCCATCAGAACACCTCGGCGGATATCACGATGGTGTACTACACGGCAGCAGGTGAGCAGGCAGGCAATAACGTGGTGCTGGAGACGGCAGAAAATGGACTGGTAACTGATTTGGCGGAAAAACCGGCTATTTATGATGGCTCCAAGGTGGCAATGAGCGTTTACCTCATTGAAAAACGTATCTTTGTTGAATTGGTACGTTTCACTTATGAGCATGGCGGACAGGATTTGCTAATGGACGGCATTATCCGCCGCGCCAGCGAGTATAATATCTATGCCTGTGAGCACGATGGTTATGTGGCGCATGTGGATTCCACAGCAGCATATTACAAGTCGAATATGGATATCTTGCAGCCTGAGGTATGGGAAGAACTCTTTATGGGTGAGAATTCCATTTATACCAAGGGCAAGGACGAGGTTCCCGTTCAATATAAGGAGACAGCCAAGATTAAAAATTCGCTGGTGGCCAATGGCTGCGTAATCCGCGGCGAAGTGGAAAACAGCATTTTGTTCAGGGGCGTCACCGTAGGCAAGGGCGTTAAAATCAAGAACTCCATTATCATGCAGAAGTGTGATATACAGGATGATTCCTTGGTGGAAAATGTCATCTGCGACAAAAATGTAGTTATCTCCAAGGAGAAATGGCTTAAAGGTGCCAATAACTATCCGCTGATAATTACAAAGAATGTCGTAATCTGATATAGGGAAGGCCGTTGTAACAAGGCTGCATGCCTATAACGGGCATGAGCTTGAGTTGCAGCGGCTTTTTGTTATGCGGTACGGCAGCAGAGCCGTACTAGCCAAAAGGGAGTGATTTTTTTGGCAAAGGAAAAGAAAAAGGTCAATGACGCAGAGTTTAAAAAACTCAAAGAAAGCCTGAAACGCAGGTTTGTCAATGCTGCCCACATCATGTGGGGGCGGGATGTGGATGAACTGACGGAGAATGAAATATACCAGACGGTAGCCGCAGTGGCCAAGATGGTTATTTCTGAGAACTGGATTAAGACCAACAAGGCCTATATGGAACGTGAGGAAAAGCAGATTTATTACTTCTCCATCGAGTTCCTGATGGGACGTCTCCTGAAATCCAATCTGATAAATCTGGGCATTGAGGATGCCATCAAGGAAGTCCTGAGCGATTTCAAGCTGAATCTGGACAAGGTTTACGAAGAAGAGCCGGATGCCGGCCTTGGCAACGGCGGCTTGGGCAGACTGGCTGCCTGCTTTATTGATTCCATGGCTGCCCATCATCTGCCGGGGCATGGTTGCTCCATCCGTTATCAGTACGGTTTGTTTGAGCAGAAAATCATCAATGGCAACCAGGTCGAAATCCCTGATAACTGGCTGAAAAACGGTTTTGCCTGGGAATACCGCAAACCTGATAAGGCCATTGATGTTAAATTCTACGGCAATGCCTACATGAAGGAAATGCCGGACGGCAGCCTGAAACTGGTGCATGAGAACCCCATGATTGTCATGGCTGTGCCCTATGATGTGCCGATTGTCGGCTATCATAACAACACCGTAAACAACCTGCGCCTCTGGAATGCCGAGGTAAACCGTGACTTTTCCGATTACGGCTACCTGACACAGGAACAGATTCGTCAGAAGAACGAGTACCGTTCCTTTGTCGAAAGTATCACCCGTTATCTTTACCCGGACGACAGTACCTGGGAAGGCCGCAAAATGCGCCTGATTCAGGAATACTTCATGACCTCTGCCGGCGTGCAGAGTATCGTGCGCCACTATGTCAAGACGGGCATGAATATCCGCAAGTTCAGCCAGAAGATTGCCATTCATATCAACGATACCCATCCGGCTGTAGCCGTGGCCGAGCTCATGCGTATTTTCATTGATGAATACGGTCTGGAGTGGAGCGAGGCATGGTCCATCACCAAGGACACCATCGGCTACACCAACCATACGATTATGCCGGAGGCACTGGAGACATGGTCGGCGGATATGTTCAAGGAACTGCTGCCGCGTGTTTACATGATTATCGAGGAAATCAACCGCCGTCATGTAAAGAATGTGCGCCTGCGCTACCCGGATAACGAGGACAAAGTACGGGCCATGTCCATCATTCAGGACGGTCTTGTACACATGGCGCGTCTGGCGATTGTGGGCTGCCACAGCGTCAATGGCGTGGCTCAGATTCATACGGACATCCTGAAGGCCTCAACGCTGCATGATTTCTATGAGTACAACAATCGGATGTTCAATAACAAGACCAACGGCATCACGCATCGCCGCTGGCTGATGGGAGCGAACCCGGAACTGGCGGCACTCATTGATGATACGCTGGGCAGCCGCCGCTGGCACCGCTACCCCGAACAGCTTGACCTCTTAAACGACTATGTAAACGACAAGCCGTTCCTGTCCGATTTGGGCAAAATCAAGCATCTGCGCAAAGAGGCACTGGCCCAGTACATACTGGAACACAACCTTATCAAAGTGAACCCGGATACCATCTTTGATATTCAGGTGAAGCGTATTCACTCTTACAAGCGCCAGCTGATGAACATACTCCATATCATGTATCAGTACCATTGCCTGAAAAACGACAAGGGCTATGATATGCTCCCGACGACCTATATCTTCGGCGGCAAGGCGGCTCCGGGCTACTATATCGCCAAAGAGACCATCCGGCTGATTATCGCCGTGGCCGATAAAGTCAACAACGATAAGTCCATCAAGGACAAGATTAAGATTGTCTTTATCGAAAACTTCGGCGTGTCCATCGGTGAAATCGTCTATCCGGCAGCCGATGTCAGCGAGCAGATTTCCACCGCCTCCAA
>JAGAYB010000070.1 GCA_017940705.1 Selenomonas sp.
ACCGGCCCGGGTTCGCGTAACGAAAAAAGAGCAGGCAGCTCCGGCACCTGTGGCAGAGTCTGTCTCTGCTGTCCCGGAAGAATCTGCAAGTCAGGCAGAAGAAAACTGTATCGTGCCTGTTGATGAACAGCTGCAGCGTGCTGAAAAATTCTTTAATGATGTGTTTGCCGCTATGGATATTGAGGTGCAGTGGCAGCGTCATGACAGCAGCGAAGGCGTTGTATACGACCTGATTGGCGAAAATCTGGGAATCCTGATTGGCAAGCATGGCCAGACACTTGATTCCCTGCAGTATCTGGTAAATCTTGCAGCTAACCGCGGCGTTGCGGAGAACCGTGTCCATATCATTTTGGACATTGAAGGTTATCGCGCACGCCGTGAGGAGACGCTGATGCGTCTGGCCGGCCATTTGGCGGAGAAAGCCTGCCGTATCGGTGATGAGGTACATCTTGAACCCATGAACCGTCATGAGCGCAAGATTATCCACATGGCTCTGCAGGATAACCGCCGGGTGTCAACTTACAGCGCCGGGGATGAACCGCGCCGCTATGTGGTGATTGCTCCGCGCCGTCGCCGCCGCCGTCGCGACTATTACAGAGAAGATTTCGGAGAAGAATAAATTCTATAGCAGGAGAGCTGTGAAAGGGCTGTCTCATTATTGAGGCTGCCCTTTTGTATTAGAGTAGGTGAGATTATGCAAGGAGATACCATCAGTGCCATTGCCACGGCACAGGGAGAAGGCGGTATTGGCATCGTCCGCATCAGTGGTGAAAAGGCGCTGGCTGTTGCCGATAATATGTTTCTGCCTGCCAGCGGCAGGCGTATTCTGGACTATCCCAGCCATCGTGCCGTATATGGCAGGATAATTGATGAGGCAGGCCGGACAGTGGATGAAGCCATGGCCATTATCATGAAAGCACCCCATTCCTATACGAGGGAAGACGTGGTGGAACTGCAATGTCATGGCGGTGTAATGCCCCTGCGCAAAACTCTGGCCCTGACCTATAAAAACGGAGCGCGGCCCGCTGAAGGCGGTGAATTTACCAAACGGGCATTTCTTAACGGCCGTCTGGACTTGTCGCAGGCACAGGCCGTCATGGATATTATCACAGCGAAAACTGACAGGTCACTAAAGATGGCTGCTGGGCATTTGACAGGTCAATTTTCCGCGCAGATTAAAGAAT
Source organism: Selenomonas sp. (assembly GCA_017940705.1). Next base: position 1,185 of record JAGAYB010000070.1, read on the forward strand.
GCCGGCAGGAGATTTTGGGGCAGATTGCCCATCTTGAAGCTGCCATTGACTTTCCCGAAGATGAAGTCGATGATGTGGTGACAACTCAGGTCAGCGCCAAGGTCAGCGAGGTGCGGCAAAAAATTGCCGTTTTCCTGAAAACTGCCGGTACAGGCAGGATTTTGCGGGAGGGCTTGATGACGGCCATCGTGGGCAAGCCAAATGTGGGCAAGTCCAGCCTCTTAAATGCCCTGCTGCAGGAGGAACGCGCCATTGTTACGGATATTCCCGGTACTACCCGTGACTCCATCGAAGAATACGCCAATGTGGGGGGCGTGCCCCTGCGGATAATTGATACCGCCGGTATTCGTGCCACAGATGATGTCGTGGAGCGTATCGGTGTGGAAAAGGCCCGGCAGATGGTCAGCGAGGCCTCGCTGGTGTTGGCCTTGTTTGACGGGTCAAGGCCGCTGGATAGCGAGGATGAAGAAATACTGGCATTGCTGCAGGGAAGAGAGGCTATTGTGCTGCTCAACAAGAGTGATCTGCAGCCGGTGGTAACAGCTGATGAACTATACAGCAGGGCACAGACAGAAGTCATTGAACTGTCAACCAAGGAAAAAAGCGGTATGGAGGCTTTAAGCAGAGCCATTCAGGATAAGGTATACGGCGGTCAGGTGCTGGCCGATGAAGGCAGTTTTGTCAGCGATGAACGGCAGGCTGATATCCTGCGGCAGGCTGATGAACATTTGGCGGCTGCCCTGACGACCATTGAGGCCGGCATGGGGCTGGACTTTATCTCCATCGACCTGCGCTCCGCATGGGAAAAATTGGGAGAAATCACCGGGGAAACGGTGGGCGAAGATATTATAGACGAGATTTTCTCCAAGTTCTGTATTGGTAAATAAAGAAGGTTAAGGATAATGGATAATAAAAATGTATTTGTCGCTGGCAGCTATGACGTAATCGTGGTAGGCGCCGGCCACGCCGGGGTAGAGGCAGCGCTGGCGGCGGCGCGGATTGGCTGTCGTACACTGCTCACGACGCTTTCCATGGACAATATCGCCATGATGCCATGCAATCCGTCTGTGGGCGGCCCGGCCAAGGGACATCTGGTGAGGGAGCTGGATGCTTTGGGCGGCGAAATGGGTGTCAATGCGGATAAGACATGTATTCAGTTCCGCATGCTCAACACCGGCAAAGGCCCTGCTGTCCACGCGCTGCGCGCTCAGGCCGATAAAAAGCTCTATCAGTTTACGATGAAGGAAACCTGTGAACAGACGGAAAATCTGGACGTAAAGCAGCTCCTTATTGATAAACTGCTGGTGGAGGATGGTCATGTTACCGGCGTGCAGTCGGAGACAGGGGAAATCTATCAGGCAAAAGCCGTAATCATGGCAACGGGAACGTATCTGAAAGGCCGTATTATCATCGGTGAGCATACCTATGAAGGCGGCCCGGCAGGCCAAAGAGCCGCAGTGAAGTTCTCCGATTCCCTTAAAGCGGCCGGGGTAAAGCTGATGCGCTTTAAGACTGGCACCCCTGCCCGTGTCGATGCCCGTACCCTTGACTACAGCAAAATGGAAATCCAGCCTGGGGACGAGGAGTGCCGCAACTTCTCCTTTATGAGCGACGAGGTGACGAGGGAGCAGATTCCCTGTTACCTGACCTATACCAACGAAGCAACCCATAAAATCCTCCGTGACAATATGGAACGGGCACCAATGGCCAACGGTATCATTGAGGGTATTGGCCCCCGGTACTGTCCGTCCATAGAAACGAAAATCCTGCGCTTCCCGGACAAGGAACGCCATCAGCTCTTCTTAGAGCCGGAGGGACGTCATACCAATGAGGTCTATGTGCAGGGGATGTCCACATCCATGCCCATGGATGTGCAGCTGGAATTTTTGCGCACGATTCCGGGGCTGGAACACGCCAAGGTCATGCGCGCAGGCTACGCCATTGAGTATGACTGCATTGACCCCACCCAGTTAAAACCGACTTTGGAGTTTAAAAACATTCAGGGCTTTTTCTCGGCAGGACAGGCCAACGGCACGTCAGGCTATGAAGAGGCCGCAGCGCAGGGGATTATCGCCGGCATCAACGCGGCCATGTTCATCAAAGATGAAGAACCCTTGGTATTAAAGCGCAGTGAAGCCTATATCGGCGTGCTGATTGACGATTTGGTGACCAAGGGGACGAATGAACCCTACCGTATCATGACCAGCCGGGCAGAGTACCGCCTGCTCCTGCGGCAGGACAATGCCGACCAGCGCCTGACACCGTTAGGGCGCAGAGTGGGGCTGGTAAAGGATGACCGCTGGGCAAGATTCACGGAGAAACAGACAGCCATTACTGAGGCATTGGAATACCTGCGGACAAACAGCATAAATCCGACCAAGGAAATCACTGCAAAGCTCACGGCGGCAGGCATTGAGCCTATACGCAATGCCACGAGTTTTTATGACCTGCTGCGCCGTCCCGATGTGGACTACGACAAACTGGCAGAACTGTTTGCTTTGCCGGAGCTGACTAAAGAGGTCAAACAGCAGGTGGAAATCACCATCACCTACGAGGGCTATATAGAGAAACAGCTGGAGCAGGTGGAGCGCATGGAAAAACTCGAAGAAAAACTTTTGCCGGAAAATCTTGATTATGACGATGTGCCCAGCCTGCGTGACGAAGGCCGGGAAAAGCTAAAGGCTATCCGTCCCCGTTCCGTGGGGCAGGCCAGCCGTATCAGCGGCGTGTCCCCGGCAGATATTTCCGTACTACTTATCTGGCTGGAACAACAGCAGCGACTAAAAGCAGGGGAGGGCAGAGCCGATGTTTAAGGAAGAACTGCAAAAGGCGGCAGCTGAATACGGCATAGCTCTCAGCGCCATGCAAATAGA
>JAGAYB010000071.1 GCA_017940705.1 Selenomonas sp.
GCCAGAATCTCACTGCCGGCAATGGCATTGGCCTTGCCGTTGGCATTTAATTTTTTAAAGGTGGTATCATAGACAGCCAGCGATGTAAGGCCGGCTTCCTTGGCTTTGGCCAGCACGGTTTCTGCCGGCAGGCCTTCCCTGTCGGCCAGCTCCAGCAAATCCTCATAGTTGGTTGCCAGATCCACCCGGCGGCTGTTCTCTTCAACGGTGTGCCTTGCCATGCTGATCCAGCCGGCAGCCAGCAGCCCGATGACTATGACCAAAATAAGTCCCTTATTGTACTTAAAATCCTTCATTATCTCTTTTTCACCTTATTCCACATTATCCCGTTTAGCCGTAATCACGATGGCGCCATCTGTCTGCTGCACATCGCTTATCTGCAGCCCCATGGGCAGCCTGCCCGGCGGTGCCAGCTGAATATTGCCAAACATATCCCCGAGCCTTGCGGTGCCGATACGGCTGTTCCTTAAGGCCAGATGCGTCATTTGGAAATACAGGGAGCCATTATCTTCAATGACATTGCCTGCCAGCTCTACAGCGACTTCCCGGCCCATGATTTTGGTGTTGGCTGTTGCCAGCACCCCTGTGGGCGAGATTTCCACCTGTACGTTTTCCACCTTTTCCAGCTTACGGGTCAGAACATCCTGCAGGTTTTCCTCGTCAACCACGCCTTTTAAGACCAGCTTATCAGCGGATTGCAGCGCAACTTTGCCGGCCCGCAGCAGATCCGGCAGGTGCAGGCGTATATTTTCCCCTTCCAGACTGAGTTCCCGGAAGTATACATGTCCGACCTTGGCCTGATGTGCCACTGCGTGCAGATGCTGCACCTCACCAAAAACCAGCAGGATTCCCGGACGGCTGTCCGCCGCCACCTGAGCATCACTGGTTTCCAGCCGCTGGTTCATCCGGGTCTGCAATGTTTCCCTTGCCAGCCATGGCAGAACCGTCTCACTAAACACGATTATTATTATGAATAAAGCGCCTAGAATAGTCAAGCCCTTTCGCAAAATCCCTTCCCCTTCCTAAACAAGGAAAGAGTCAGGAGCTTTTTGCATCCTGACTCCATACATTTCATCAAATTTCGTGATTGGCCTTGGCACTGAGGAACGCCCTGATAAAGGGGTCTATATCCCCGTCCATCACAGCCTGTACATTGCCCGTTTCCGCACTTGTGCGATGGTCTTTGACCATCGTATAGGGCTGGAACACATAGGAGCGAATCTGACTGCCCCACTCAATGTTCTGCTGGTCGCCTTCCAGCTTGGCAAGCTCAGCTTCCTTCTTCTCCATTTCCAGCTCAAAGAGCTTAGCGCGCAACATTTTAAGACACTGCTCGCGGTTCTGCAGCTGGGAACGCTCGTTCTGGCACTGCACCACGATGCCCGTGGGCTCATGGGTCATGCGCACAGCCGAAGAGGTCTTGTTGATGTGCTGACCGCCGGCGCCGGAGGCGCGGTAGGTGTCAACGCGGACATCGGCCATATTGATGTCAACTTCCACCGCATCATCTATTTCCGGCATGATATCACAGGCCGAGAATGATGTATGGCGGCGGGCATTGGCATCAAAGGGCGAGATACGCACCAGACGGTGTACGCCCTTCTCGGATTTCAGGAAGCCATAGGCATTATGTCCCTTGATAAAAAGCGTAGCGGATTTTACGCCGGCTTCATCGCCGGGGAGCAAATCTGCCGTTTCCACGGTAAAACCATGGCGCTCTGCCCAGCGGCCGTACATGCGCAGCAGCATCTGCGTCCAGTCCTGAGCCTCGGTACCGCCGGCACCGGCATGCAGCGTCAAAATGGCATTATTGCCGTCATAGGGCCCGGAGAGCAGCACTTCCAGCTGCAGGGCTTCAAGGCCTTCCGCTACTTCATCCAGGGCAGCCTTTACATCCTCTTCCATGGACTGGTCATCTTCTTCCAGCCCCATTTCCAGCAAGGTTTCTGCGTCCTCGTGTTTGCCCACCAGTTCTTTATACTTATCCACGCCGGATTTTAAATCTGCCAGTTCCTGATTGATTTTTTGCGCGGCTTCCGCATCATCCCAAAAGGTGGGTTCCCCCATCTTATATTCGAGTTCGGCGATTTTTTCTTCCTTCACGGGAATTTCCAAAGAATTTCCCATGTTGTCAAGTTTTTCCTTGAGTTCGCCTACCCGGGGTTTTAAATCTTCTAACATGTTTTCCTTTCACACCTCATTCATCACCGCCGCCCACAGCAGTTTTTATACTTCTTGCCGCTGCCGCAGGGACACGGGTCATTGCGGCCGACTTTTTCGGCTGCCGCTGCCTTTTTTTTGGCCGTAGCCATGCTGACTTCATCACCGTGACTGGCCTGTGCGCTGCTCAGATGGTCGGACAGCTGGGAGCGCTGCTGCTTGATGGTCTCTTCCAGCTTCTGCTTCTGGGTCACGCTGGCCTCAGCCGCCTCCGTCTCCTGCTGCTGGGGTGTCACAATGCTCACATGATACATGAGGGAAGCAATCTGGTCCATGATGGCCGCTTCCATTTCCTCAAACATATCGAGGGCCTCAATCTTGTATTCCACCAGCGGATTGCGCTGGCCATAGGCGCGGAGGTTGATACCGTCACGCAGCATATCCATGTGGTCTAAGTGTTCCATCCACTTGCTGTCAACCACGCGGAGCATAACGACCTTTTCCAGCTCACGCATATTTTCTTCGCCAAACAGGAGTTCACGCTGATGATAGCCGTCAGCAGCCGTTTGTTCCAGCTTTTCTTTCAGTTCGTCGCGGGAAAGTTCCACGAGTTCTTCCTTTTTCAGCAGGCCTGCCGGTGCGTAAATCTTTTCCGCATCCTCGATAAGGCCGTCCAGCTGCCATTCTTCGGGATAAAGCTGCTCGTTGGCATACTGATTCATCTCGTCTTTGATGATATGGTTGACCATGCCCATGATGTTTTCGCGCAGGTTATCTCCCAAAAGAATCTTGCGGCGTTCACCGTACATGACTTCACGCTGCTGATTCATAACATCATCGTATTCCAGCACGTGCTTACGGATATCAAAGTTACGCGCCTCGACTTTCTTCTGGGCGTGCTCAATGGAGTTCGTGATGAGCTTGTGCTCAATGGGTTCATCCTCTTCCATGCCCAGCTTATCCATCATGCCGGCAATTCTGTCGGAGGCAAAGAGGCGCAGCAAATCATCTTCCAGCGACAGGAAGAACCGGGATTCACCGGGGTCGCCCTGACGGCCGGAACGGCCGCGGAGCTGATTGTCGATACGGCGTGACTCGTGACGCTCCGTACCCAGAATGAACAGGCCGCCCAGTTCCGGCACACCTTCGCCCAGCTTGATATCCGTACCACGGCCTGCCATGTTGGTGGCAATGGTCACGGCTCCGCGCTGGCCGGCATCAGCGATGATTTCGGCTTCCTTTTCGTGGAACTTGGCGTTCAGTACGCTATGGGGAATACCGTTCTTCTTCAGCACGGCACTCAGTTCTTCTGACTGCGTGATGGAAGTCGTACCGATAAGCACCGGCTGTCCCTTCTCATGCAGTTCCTTGACCACTTTGCCTACAGCACGGTATTTGGCCGCCTTGTTCTTGTAGATAAGGTCAGGGTGGTCAATACGCTGTACCGGCTTGTTGGTCGGCACCACGATAACCGGCAGATTGTAAATCTTTAAGAATTCGTCTTCCTCCGTCTTGGCCGTACCGGTCATACCGGAGAGCTTCTTGTACATGCGGAAGTAGTTCTGGAAGGTGATGGTCGCCAGCGTCTGGGATTCACGCTGAATCTTTACCCCTTCCTTGGCTTCGATGGCCTGATGGAGGCCGTCGGAATAGCGGCGGCCCTCCATCAGACGGCCCGTAAACTCATCGACGATTATGACTTCATCATCACGCACCACATAGTCGCGGTCACGCTTCATCAGCGCCTTAGCCCGGAGAGCTGCCGTAAAGCAATGGGAAAGCTCGATATTTTCCGGGGCATAGAGGTTATTGATGCCCAGCATTTTTTCAATCTTGGGCACAACGCTGTCAGCAGGCGCCACGGTCTTCTGTTTCTCGTCCACCGTGTAGTCTGCACCCTCTTTGAGCGTGGCTACGGCTCTGGCCATGGTGGCGTACATCTCCGTGGACTTGGCGCCGGGGCCGGAAATGATCAGCGGTGTACGCGCCTCATCAATCAGAATGGAGTCCACCTCATCGACGATGGCGTAGTTGAGTTCACGCTGTACCATCTGTTCAGGATAGATGACCATGTTGTCACGCAGGTAGTCAAAACCGAACTCGTTATTCGTACCGAAGGTAACATCACAGCTATAGGCATACTTGCGTTCGGGGAAGTCCATATCATGCACGACCAGACCAACGGTCAGCCCCAAAAAGCGGTAGAGCTTGCCCATTTCCTCACTGTCACGGCGTGCCAGATAGTCATTGACCGTAATCACATGAACGCCTTTGCCCGTCAGGGCATTGAGGTATACCGGCAGCGTTGCCACGAGCGTCTTGCCTTCACCGGTACGCATTTCGGCAATGCGGCCCTCATGCAGGCACATACCGCCGATGAGCTGCACGTCAAAATGGCGCATGCCCAACGAGCGGCGCGAAGCCTCACGTACAACGGCAAACGCCTCCGGCAGCAGGTCGTCAAGCGTTTCGCCCGCTGCCAGCCGTTCCTTAAACTTATTTGTATAACCCGTCAGCTTGTCATCTGTCAGATTCTGCATCTGCGGTTCGAGGGCATTGATTTTTTCGACAACCTCGCGATAACGGGCAATCTCTTTATCGTTATTGTCGCCTAAGAATCTTTTGAGAAATCCCAGCAAACAAATCCACTCCTATCTATAATTTAAATCACTTTACAATATTAGCAAAGACCGCCCCATAAGTCAATGTTGCACAAATTCCGCCGCTAAGAGAGGATTTTCCCCGCCGGTGTAGTATAAGTATATTATAATGAGATTTACAAACGGAGGAGCTTATGCAAGATTTAAGAGTTTTTGCCATTGACAACTCCATACTCTTCCAAAAGGCCCTGGTGGACGAGCTGGACAAACGGCTCCCCGGCGGCAGTCAGATTGAACATACGGCCATGCCGACAGAGGCATTAAACAAGCTGGCCTCGTTTAAGCCCAATGTCATCGTGCTCAATTTCGCTCTGGGTTCGCTGCTGGTAAATCAGGAAAAATTTTTGCCGATGCTGGTGAAAAAGTATCCTTCCATTCCCATCATTGCCTACGGCATCATGGAAAGCGCTCAGAATTCAGCCAGGGTGCTGGGTGCGGCCTGCTATCTTAAAAAGCCCAGCGCCGGACAGCCGGCGAATGGCTTTTATGATAAGCTGATTCACACCATTCTGGATTTGCAGGGCAAGGCAGGACCAGCCGCGGCGCCTTCGCCGCCAACTGAGTCAAGACCTGCGCCGGCTGCCGCAAGACCCAGCGCACCGGCTCCCACTATCCGGCCGGCGCCGGTGCCGCCCCGTGTCCAGACTCCTGCGGCAGCACCGGCACCTGATTACAGTGCCCTGCGCAGCAGCAGCGGCATAGACCTCATCGCCATGGGTGCTTCCACCGGCGGTACCGAGGCGCTTACCGCCGTCATCACCAAGCTGCGGCCGCCGCTGCCGGGCATCGTGATTGTCCAGCACATACCGCCCATGTTCTCCAAGCTCTTTGCCGAGCGTCTCAACACTGAATGCCGGCTGACCGTCAAGGAGGCCGCCAGCGGCGACATCGTACTGCCCAATCACGTCTACATCGCTCCGGGTGCCAAACACATGACCATCTCCCGTACGGGCAGCCATTATACGCTGGAATGTCAGCCGGGACCGCCGGTACACAGCGTCTGTCCTTCCGTAGATGTGCTGTTTGACAGTGTGGCCGCAGTCGCCGGCAGCCGCGCCATGGGGGTAATCCTCACGGGCATCGGCAAGGACGGCGCCGCCGGTCTTCTCAAAATGCGGCGAAAGGGCTCGCCCACCATCGGTCAGGACGAAGCGACGTCCACCGTCTACGGCATGCCCAAGACAGCCTTTGACATGGGTGCAGTGCAGCAGCAGCTGCCCCTGCTGAGTATTCCCGAAGCAATTCACAAAATCGCTAAATGATAAAAGGAGCATTGCCATGAATACATCTAAAACCTTGGGAGGAAGAGCTAAAGCCAGCCTGCTTTCCCCGCTGAATGTCTGGGGGCTGTCTCTGGGCTGTGCGGTTGGCTGGGGAGCCTTTATGGTACCTGCCAATCTCTTCATTACCACAGCCGGACCCGTGGGCACCATGATAGCAATGGCCATCAGTACCCTGCTGCTGCTGGTCATCGGTGCGAATTTCTGCTATCTGGCCGAAAAGTATCAGGACAACGGCGGCATCGTGGCCTATACGCGCAACATCTTAGGGCACGACCACGCTTTTCTGGCTGCCTGGATACTCATTATCGCCTATCTTTCCATCCTCTGGGCCAATGCCACGGCCAATGTCCTGCTGGCCCGGTTCCTGCTCGGCGATATTTTCTCGTGGGGGTATCTCTACACCATCGCCGACTTTGATATCTACTTCGGTGAGGTTGCCGCCACCTGGCTGGTCATCGTGGCTTTTGGCCTGTTCTCCGCTTACGGCGGCAGTCTCAAAAAACACCTGAACACCCTCTTTGCCGTAGTTTTCTTCCTCTCCGTGGTGCTGCTGTTTGCCGCGCTGCTTAAAGAATCCGGCACACAGGGCTTTGCGCCCCCCTTCCAGCTCTACACCTCGCCTGTCATGCAGGTCTTTTCTATGGTAATGCTGGCACCATGGATGTTCTTCGGCTTTGAAGCCGTCACCCATGCCTGTGATGATTTTGCCTTCCCCTCCCATAAGCTCTTTCCTATCATCGCAGCGGCAGTGCTGGCCGGCGGCATCATCTATGTCCTGCTGGCAGCCATGGCCGTCATGGCGGTGCCGCAGGAATATCCTTCATGGATTGCCTATATGGCGGCTCGTCCCGACCTTGAAGGACTGGTCGGACTGCCCGTGTTCCATAGCGTGTACATGGCCTTTGGCACTGAGGGGCTGGCCTTTCTCTGCCTTTCCATTGCCACGGCCATCATGACCAGCCTGCTGGGACTTTACCGTACCACAGCCTACCTTTTGCAGTTCATGGGACGCGGTGAAATCCTGCCCCCGTGGTTTACCAGATGCGCCGCCGACGAAACGCCGCGCAATGCCATCATTTTTGTCATGCTTGTCTCCCTGTTTATCCCCCTGCTGGGCCGGGTGTCCATCGTCTGGCTCTGCGATGTCATCACCGTCGTAGGCTCGGTGGCCTACGGCTACGCCTCCGTCTGCGCGTACAAGACAGCCGCACAGGAAGGAAATTCCCTGCGGAAAAATATGGGGCTTATCGGCCTTGGCATCTCCGTACTCTTCTTCTTCTGCCCCATGATTCCCGGCCTGCTGCTGGGCAGCAGTCTGGCCACGGAATCCTACCTCATGCTCTCTGTCTGGAGTATTTTAGGCTTTGCCTATTACTGGTACGCCTTCAAGACGGATTTGCACAACCGCTTCGGTCACAGCACTACCATGTGCATCATGATTCTGTTCCTCAATTTCTTTTCGACCAGTCTCTGGCTGCGGCAGGTCATGACCAAGCAAATCGGGCTGGCGGTCAACGGCTCAGAAAATATCACCTACAGCAGCATCGTCAGCAACAGCGTCGTGCAGCTGGTCATGATTTCCATCGTCCTGCTGCTGATGGCCGATATCTTCATCACGCTGAAACGCCGCGAACGGAAAATGGTAGCCGCCCGTATGCAGCAGCATGAAATCAACGAGGCCAAAAATATCTTTTTGGGCAATCTTTCCCATGACCTCCGCATTCCGATGGAGACCGCCCAGACCTCGGTACATCAGGCGCTGGAAAACTGCTCCGTCTGCGCTGTCTGCACCGAGGCCAGCTGCCCCCAGCGCGTGCCCGACCGCCTGTCTAACGCTCTGGGGCAGCTCGATGTCCATAGCCAGCACCTGCTGGAGCTCATCGGCAAAATGCTCGACAATAAGAGTATAGAAATGAGCGGCGGCAAAGGAAACAACAGCGAAACGGGCAGCATTGAAATGGGCAAAATCCGCCTTGACCTTGCGCCTGTGGATTTGCGCCATACCTTCCAGCGTATCAAGGACATCTTCGCCCTGCAAATGCAGGAGAAGAACATCTTCTTTGAAGTGTACCCCATTGATCTGCCCCATCCTTTGGTAGTGACAGATAATATCCGGCTGGAACGGCTCCTCATCAACCTCGTCAGCAATGCCTGTGAGTTCACGCCTGCCGGCGGCGGCGTGATGGTGACGCTGCTGGAAACCAAGCCCGGCACAGTCAGCCGGCAGGGCAGCGAAATGCCCGGCGCCGTCTATGAAATCCATATCCATGACACCGGCGCCACGATGCCGCCGGCTATCGTATCCCACCTGTCAGAACCATTTGACTCGGAGGTTTCCGGCCTTGGCGGTCTCTACATCGCCAAGGGGCTGGCCTTCCTGCTGGGCGGCCGCATCAGCGTCGCTGCCTCTCAGGGACAGGGCAAGGAACTTATCGTCACCCTGCCCCTCCCCTGGTCACTTTCTCAGACTGACAGCGAAACAGACGCTGCTAAGTAACAGAAGGAGATGTGCTTATGAATACGCCAACTGATAAGGCGGCTGCGGAAAGCTCCAATGTCCGTCTGCTTTATCCCCTCAATGTCTGGGGATTGTCCTTCGGCTGTGCCGTGGGCTGGGGAGCCTTTATGATGCCGGGCAACCTGTTCCTGCCGCAGGCCGGCCCCGTAGGCAGCATTATCGCCATTGCGCTTGGCTGTCTGGCCATGCTGGTCATCGGTGCCAACTTCTGCAAGCTGGCGGAAAAATACCGGGATAACGGCGGTTTCTTCGCCTATGTCCGCGAGGTCATGGGACACGACCATTCCTTTCTGGCAGCGTGGGCGCTCATCGTCACCTACCTGTCCATCATGTGGGCCAACGCCACCGCCGTGGTGGTGCTGGTGCTTTTCCTGTTCGGCGGTGTTCTGCAATGGGGCTTCCACTATCAAATAGCCGGCTTTGATGTTTACGGCGGCGAGATACTGACCACGTGGGCGCTCATCATCGGCTTTGGCATCTTTTCCGCCTATTCCGGCAAGGCCAAGCGCCCCATCAATACCGTGCTGGCGCTCATCATGCTCTTTGGCGTAATCGCCCTCTTCTGCGGCGTTGCCGCCATGAGTCCCCAGCATGCCAGCTTCTATCCGGCCTTTGACCCGGATATCGGCGGTACACCGTTTTTACAGATATTCAGCATTCTGATGGTGACACCGTGGATGTTCTTCGGTTTTGAATCCGTCACCCACGGCGGCGAGGAATTCCGCTTTCCCATCAAACGCATGTACCCCTTGATTGTCGGGGCAATAGCAGCCAGCTTTCTGGCCTACAGCCTGCCCATTGCCATTTCCGTGCTCTGTATTCCTCCGGAATTTGCCAGCTGGAATGAATACATCAACAGCCTTGGCTCCTTAAACGGCTTTGACAATCTGCCGGTATTCCACAGCGTCAGCACCCTGCTGGGCAGCGGCGGCGTTACGCTTTTGGGCGCGACCGTCCTGTCTGCCATTCTCACGGGCATCATCGGCCTGTACCGCTGCTGCTCATATCTTTTGCAGTCCATGGCCAAAAACGACCTGCTGCCGGAGATGTTTGCCAGCCAGTCGGCAGACGGCACACCGCGCAAGGCGGTATTTCTCATCATGCTGGTGTCCCTGCCCATTCCCCTGTTGGGGCGTACAGCCATCGTCTGGCTGGTCGATGCCATCACCATCAGCGGCTCGATTGCCTACGCCTATGTGTCCCTGTGCCGCTACCGTGAGGCCAAAGCCATCCGCGACACCGAAGGCAAAATTCTGGGGCTGCTCGGCTTTATCATCTCCATTATGTTCTTTGTCTGCCCCATCATCCCCAACCTGCTGCTGGGCAGCACTCTGGCCACGGAATCCTATCTGCTGCTGGCCGTCTGGAGCGTTTTGGGGCTCATCTACTACTGGTACGTGTTCAAGCATGATAAAGCGGGCCGCTTCGGCAAGTCCTTCTCCATGTGTACCGTACTGCTCTTCCTGAACTTCTTCTCCTCAGCCCTGTGGCTGCGGCAGGTCATTGTCACCAAAATCCCGCTGGCCAGAATTGGCGGCTTTGCCCCTGTAAACGATACCTTACAGCAGGCCAGCACCTTGCAGCTGGTGCTCATCATCATGATTCTGCTCTTTATGGCAGACATCTTCACCACCATGCGGCGGCGTGAGCACGAGCTGGGCAACAGCGTCATCGCCGAGCAGCGCGCCAGCCGGACACGCAGTTCCTACCTGGCGAACATGACCCATGACATCGCGCTTACCATGAACGCCATTATGAGTTATGTACGGCTGGCGAAAAAATCCGGCGATGACTACAAAAACAGCGTCTCCGGCTGCCAGCACAGCCCCTGGAACAGCCTGTGGCAGAGCCTTGCACATACCGACACCATCGGACACTACTTCCTGCACCTGATAAAGAATATGGAAAACGTAGACCGCATAAAGGACGGCAGGCTCCAGCTCTATACAGAGCCCACCGATATCCGCTACAATCTGAAACAGGTCAAGGACATCTTCTCCACTCAGATGCACGATAAAAACATCGACTTCATGGTTTACACCGCGCAGCTGGAAAATCCCTATGTATACTGCGACAAGCACCGCCTCCAGCGCGTGCTGCTGAACCTCATCAGCCTGTCTTACGAATTTACGCCGCCGGGCGGCAGCATAGCCGTGACGCTGGGGCAGAAAGGCTTTGCCTATCCTTTGCCGGCCAAGGCGGAGGAAAACCGCAGCTTCCAGCTCTGCGCTGACTACGAGCTGCGCATCAGGGACAGCGGCAGCGGCATGCCCACTGATTTTACCAACGAAACCCTGATAGACAGCGACTGGCAGGAACTCTTCCGGCATGAAGGGCCGGAGCGCAGCCTTGCTATCACCAAGCACCTTATCGGCCTCTTTGACGGCTCGATAAAATTCATCTCCGAGCCGGGACAGGGTACGGAAATCATCGTAAACATCACCCTGAAACTGGCCAAGCAGTCAATGGTTCCCATCCATGTGGAACAAGAAGTTGCCAATATGATTTAAGACTTAAGCCAAACTTAACAAACAGCAGGGGCGGTCTGACAAGTCAAATGTCAGACCGCCCCTGCTGTTTTATTTTCCTGTTATGCGTCAGGCCATAAAAAACGGGGCTGCGCTGCACAGCCCCGTCATTATGTGCCTGATACAAACTATTGGTATATAATGTTATACCTTGAACTCGCCGACTGCCGTCTGCAGGCCATGTGCCAGCTGTGCCAAAGCTTCACTTGCCGATGCGATTTCTTCAGCGGCTGCGGACTGCTCTTCGGCGGCTGCCGAAACGCTTTCCATATCCGATGCCACCTGACGGCTGTTGTCGGAAATCTTGCTGGAACGGGTACGGACATTTTCCGTATCCTGCGATACGACCTTGAGGTCGCCGCTCATGCCGTGCGCCTTCTCGGCAACTGCCTCAGAGGCTTCGAGAATCTTGTCAAAGGCCGTCTTGAGCTGACCGACAGAGGCCGTGCCCTCCTTGACAGCGGTGTTGCCCTTCTGCATGGAGCTGACGGCATCGGTGGTGTCGCTCTGGATACCGCCGATAATGCCGCTGATGCGCTTGGCGGCATTCTGGGATTCCTCGGCCAGTTTTCTTACTTCATCGGCTACGACGGCAAAGCCGCGGCCATGTTCACCGGCTCTTGCAGCCTCGATAGCGGCGTTCAGTGCCAGCAGGTTCGTCTGGTCAGCAATGCCGGAGATAGCTTCGACAATCTGACTGATTTCCTGCGAACGCTGTCCGAGTTTGTCCACGGTGACGGTGGAGCTGTTGACGATTTCCTCTACGCTGACAATCTTGCCCACAGCCTCGCCGATGGCGCTGCTGCCATCCTGAGCCTGCTTGTGGGATTCGGTGACGTTGGCGGTAACTTCAGCCGCCGTGCGGTTGAGGTTTTCGATAGAGCGCATGGTGTTGTCGATGGATTCCATGGCTTCCTCAACATCCTTCTGCTGCTCGATGACAGCGCCGGCAGAGCTGGTTACACGCTGTGCTACCTGCTCGGAAGCCAGTGCCGACTGGTGGGCTGTTGCCGTAAGCTCCTGTGAAGAAGCTGCCAGCTGCTCGGTGGAGGTGATAACCTTCTTAATCAGTTCATTGACGGTAACACGCATATCCCGAACCGCTGCTTCCATGCTGCCGAATTCATCGTTGCGCGGTACGGTGCCGATAAGGCCGCCCGTGCGGAAATCACCGTGGGAGAGTTTTTCACAGACCTTGATAACCAGCTGCAACGGGTCGGTAATCTGCTTGGTGATATAGGCAATAAAGAGCGTCAGGATAATGATAATCGCCACGCAGGTGATGGTCATGTTGCGGATGGCGGATGCCATCTCTTCTTCACTGGCATCCAAAGATTTTCCAGCCTGTTCCAGATTGGTCTTCTGGATTTCGCCCAGCTCGTTGCTCACGTTCATAGCCAGCGGCATAACTTCTTTTTCATAGAAAGCCATGGCCTCATGACGCGATTCCTGGTCGGATACCTGATACTGCATCAGTTTCGCGCAGTTGACTTTGAATTTTTCAAAGACCTCACGGATTTTGGCTGCC
Organism: Selenomonas sp.; assembly: GCA_017940705.1. Next base: position 12,678 of record JAGAYB010000071.1, read on the forward strand.
TTTGCCGCCCGTTTCGGATGATCGGCATTGAGCTGCTCATATTTCTGCATGTATTCTTCGGTTTCGGCAAGGTAACCATTGAACTTCGTCACGCGTTCCTGCCGCAGGGACGGATTTTCGGTGAACGGCTGCAAAGATGACTGAATCTGTGCCGCGCGGATATCATGCCGCACTCTGGCGCAGTAGAAAACGCCCATAACGTGCTCATCATGCAGAGTTTTCAAATCCTTCTGGGCTTCATTCAGGTAATAATAGCCCATTACCCCGACAAATACTGTGGCAATAAATGCCAGAACGCCAATCATGGCCAGCTTTTTTGCCACATTGATGTCCTTGATAAATCCCATTATTCTTCCCCCCTAATTTTATACGCAACAACTTCACTGCTGTTACACCTTAAACTTACCTACAGCTTCCTGCATCTTGCCGGCCAAAGTTGCCAAGGCCTGCGAAGCAGCGGCGATTTCTTCATTGGAAGCGGACTGTTCTTCCGTGGACGAAGAAATGGTCTGCATGCTGTCGGAAGTTTTCTGACTGACGTTATCAATGGCATCCACAGCCGTGACAATCTGTTCGGCGCCCATAGATACCTGCGTAACCGCGCTGTTGATACCATTCATCTGTTCGTTGATGGAATCAACTTTGCTCATGATGTCTTCAAACTGCTCGCCTACGTCCCGGATAGCCTTGGTACCCAGCGTAACTTCCTGCGTACCGTTCTGCATGGATTCCACCGCCCGGGAGGTTTCATGCTGGATGGAGGCAATGCGTTCCTTTATCTGCTCAGCCGATTCCTGAGATTCAGCCGCCAGCTTGCGGACTTCATCAGCCACCACGGCAAAGCCGCGGCCCTGTTCACCGGCTCTTGCAGCCTCGATAGCGGCATTCAGGGACAGCAGGTTCGTCTGCTCGGCAATGGAAGAAATAGCCTCGACAATCTGACCGATTTGCTGGGAATTTTCGCCCAGGGTCTTGACCACTTCCGAAGAAGCCAGTACGCTTGCTTCGATAGTGCCCATCTTCCTGATGGCCTCTTCCATCAAATCAGCACCGCGTTTGGCGGCATCTGCCGTCTGATGGGAGGCGGCGGTTATATGCTTGGCCTGCTCAGACATATTGGCGATGTCATGGTATACACCGTCTACACTGCCCTTAGCCGTCTCAATATCGCTGAGCTGCTGGGCTACATTGCCCACCACATCACCGACGGTTTCCGCTACGTGTACCGAAGCGTCTGCCGACTGCTGGGCATTGGCTGTAAGTTCCTCAGACGATGCCGCCACCTGCTCCGAGGTCGTAGCCATCTGCCGGATGAGGTCGCGCAGGCTGTCACTCATGGTGTTAAAGGCACGGGTCAGCGAGCCGATTTCATCATCGGATTCCACCGCCAGCTTCTGCTGTGCCAGATTGCCGCGGGACATTTCCGCAGCATGTGCTTCCAGTGCCACGATGGGATTGGTAATCATCCCGGCAAAGCGGATGCAGGCACCGACAACCAGAACCAGACCGACCAGCGTCAAAACAGCGTAAATCATCTTCAGGCTGCTGACAGAAGCAAATACATAATCATAGGGCACAGCCATACCGATAAGCCAGCCGGCGCTTTCCCCCTTGGTGTAGGCGACTACAGACTTGCCGTCCGGCGTATCTGCCACAAACACACCGCTGCCGTTCTTCATCATTTCATCAAAATGGCTGCCGACCCCCGGTAAATCCTGAGCCTTGGAGCCAACCTTTTCCTCGCCGCCGTTGCCTAAGATTATGCCCGTCTTGTCGGCGATAAAGGTCTTGCCTGCTTCATCATGATACTTAAGTTTCTTGGCTATGGCATCAACTACCGCC
>JAGAYB010000072.1 GCA_017940705.1 Selenomonas sp.
CATTATGACAGGAGGATTGGTGCTGGAGTCTGGTAAATTGCGCAGTGGTGATGAAGGTGTGTTCGCTGTCGGCAAGTGCATTTTTATGGCACCACCGGCCAAGTTCGTGCCGGGACAAATGGAAGATTTATTTACGTGGTTGCGGGAAGAGTGCAATCGTATCCAGCCACTGCTGTTATCCTCAATATTTCATTATGAGTTTGTCTTTATCCATCCCTTTGCTGATGGCAATGGGCGCATGGCAAGGTTGTGGCAGACGGCGTTGCTGGCTCAGTGGCAGCCTATCTTTGCTTACTTGCCCATCGAGAATCAGATATACAAATATCAAAGCGAGTATTATGCGGCTATAAGCTCATCCCATCGGGCTGGGGAGTCCACGCCTTTTATCATCTTTATGTTGCACATGATAGATGCGGTGTTGGATGAGCTGTTGGAAAAAGATGTTTTGGGCGAAGACAATGAATGTGTCAAAAAACTGCTGGCAGTCATGGAATATGATATTTCCTACAAGGCTAAGGAACTGCAGGAAATATTGGGCTTGAAGGCCACAGCTGGCTTGAAGCGCAACTATATCGAGCCAGCTATGAGGCAGGGATTGATTGCCATGACCATACCGGATAAGCCTACCAGCCGTAATCAGAGGTATTATAGGATTAAGTAGGTAATATTGGAAAAGCTTTTTCCGAAACGGTGTCTCGGAAATTATTATTACATATCAATAGCCCTGCATTAGGAGGTGCGAAATTGAGCTACACACCAATGATTATTTCAGAGGAGACTATCAAAAACAAAATATACATCATACGTGGACAGCGGGTTATGCTTGATATGGAACTGGCTGAAATATACGGCTACACTACGAAAGCATTTAACCAACAGGTCAAAAATAACATCCATAAATTTGATGATGATTTCCGTTTTCAGCTAACCAAAGATGAGTGGGTGAACTTGAGGTCAAAAAAATTGACCTCAAGTTGGGGAGGCACCAGATACCTGCCCTATGCTTTTACAGAGCAGGGAATCTATATGCTTATGACCGTACTAAAGGGCGATTTGGCCACTAAGCAAAGCAAGTCGCTTATACGCCTGTTCAAAAAGATGAAGGATTATCTTGTGACAAGTTCTGGACAGTTGGGACAACAAGAAATTCTGAGCCTGGCAATGCAGACACAGAAAAATACAGACAGCATTCAAGCATTACAGGAGCAGATGAAGCAATTTGCCACCAAGGATGACCTGGCAGTGTTCATGGAAAACTTCATGGAATATGCCACCGAGCGTGAGTACTTATTTCTTGCGGGACAAGTTGTAGAGGCAAGTGTGGCTTACGCTGAAATTTATGCCAAGGCGCAAAAAAGTATTTACATAGTGGATAATTACATAGGCTTAAAAACTCTCCTGCTCTTGAAAAATGTGTCGCCTGCGGTAGAGGTTGTTATTTTCAGTGATAATCTTGGCAGAGGTCTGACGCAAGCCGAATATGATGATTTCAAAGCGGAATATCCCCATGTTCAAATTACCCTTCAGCAAACGGGAGGAAGATATCATGACCGCTTTATAATGTTGGACTATGGCAGTGAAGGACAACGGCTGTATCACTGTGGTGGCTCAAGCAAGGATGGTGGCAGGAGGGTGACTGCCATATCTCCAATGGATGATGTATCGCTATATCAGCCCATGTTTGAGGAACTTTTACAGACGCCGACTTTAGTGCTGCGGTAACTTTGGTGAGTTGCTTACAAATCGTAGGCAGTTGAATTAGTGATGGAGGGCATTATGCCAGTTTTACAGTGGATAGGGAAAGACAAGGTTATCAATCATCATTTGGATGTGCCTTTTCATGTGCTTAATAGAACGTATACCTTTGGCGGGGAGGAGAGTGCCAACAAGATTATTCATGGGGATAATCTGTTGGCGTTGAAATCGCTCTTGTCGGAGTATGAAGGACGGGTGAAGTGTATCTATATCGACATACTGACTGCGAGATTGATACAATCGGTAGCCGCATGAAACCGCATAAAATAAGGGCTGGTGGGCATCACGCAGATTTTCTGCGTAGGATTTTACAGGAGCCAACCTGGCTGAGGGATGTAACAGGGCGTGCAAAATGTGCATGGGACGAAGGACTGTTAGGACTTTATGAAGCTACGGATTTATGGTATAATTCAAGCAAGAGGAAGGAGTCGCGATTGATGCAAGGTAACCAAATTCCAGCAGAAGAACTGATGGGGTTCAAAAATCCGCAATATGATCAGGCTGCCAAGAATATTCTGTCAGAGAAACCTGTTGCGGCATACCTGCTTAAAGGTGTGGTGCCGGAATTTAAAAATGCCAGTCTGAAAGATATAGCCGAGAACTATATCGAAGGTGATATTCAAGTCGGCTCCGTGCCGGTGAATCCGGGCAAGACAAACACTGTGGCAAGACCCAAGAAGATAAAAGGGCTGCGCAATGAAATAGGTTTTCCCGGTGAAGGCTGGAACACTTTTGATGTTATATTCCATGCGGTTACACCGGAAACTGGAGAACGCATACGGCTTATCATAAATTTTGAGGCACAGAAGACATTCTCAGAGTCTACATTGAAGTACATTCTGATGAAAAGGGCTGTGTTCTACGGAAGCAGGCTGATATCTGCGCAGAAGGAAACAGAATTCAGCGGTTCAGATTATAGCGAAGTCAAGAAGGTCTACACCATTTGGATATGTATGGAATCTCCCACGGACAAGAGCATCATCAATCACTATCGGATGACAGAACACCATCTGGTTGGGAAATACAAGGAACCACAGGAAAATTATGACTTGCTCAATATTGTGATGGTATATCTGGCACCGGGGCCTGTGCGGAATCGGATGCTGTCCATGTTGCAGGTTATATTCCAAGAAACCAATAAATCAGCAGAAGAGAAGAGCAAAATCCTCAAGAAGAAGTTCGATATTGAAGTTACGGCTGAGATGGAAGAGGAGCTGAGAACGATGTGCAATTTGAGTGAAGGCATTTATGAGCGTGGTGCGGAAAACAAGACTATTGAAATAATAAATAATCTTTGGGAAAAGGGCATGGATATTGAGTTTATCAAGGATGTTACAAAGTGGACAGAAGAAAAGATTATGAAGGTAGTCAAGAAGGATAAGAACTGATGATAGATGGCGCATGGTGCTATGCCATGCGTTTTTTTTGATAGGAGATAGACTTGAAGGTACTGAATTTTTATGGAGGTGCTGGCATAGGCAAGAGCACCATCGCCGCAGATATTTTTTCGAAGCTGAAGCGCAAAGGGCATAAGACGGAGCTGGTGGGTGAGTACGCCAAATGGCTATGGTATCAGAATGCCACGGACATTGTGTAGGATCAGCTGTATTTATTTGCCGAGCAGGTACATCGGCTGAAAACATTGGAACGCTATGGCGTGGAGTATGCGGTCTGTGATTCACCCCTGCCACGGAACATCATCTACAACAATACGCCGGATGAGCTCTTTGACCAGCTGGTGCTGCATGAGCACGCCAAGTTTGACAATGTGGAATATTTGCTCCAGCGGAATGACGAATTCATTTCTATTGATGGTCGCAAAGAAACCAATCTGGAACGGGCCAAGGTAAAAGACAAGGAAATCAAGGCCGTTCTGGATGAGGCTGGAATTAGATAAAATCACCTGTCAGGGAAGTTATGCGCTGCTCCAAGTGATAACTCCGGCAGAAAGCATTTCCTCCATCCCCAAATCCTTGTATGAAGCCGAAAAAGATGATATGAATCATTTTGAACGGCGGCTTTTGGATGCAATAGTGGAGCAGGATAATGTGCGCTGGTGGCACCGTATTAACGAACGCAAGGGAATGAGGCTCAATGCCTTTATCAATCATTATCCGGATTTTATTGTCAAAACGGAGTCAGACAAGATTCTCCTGATTGAAGCCAAGGGGGATTATCTGGACGGCGATGACAGCCGGACGAAACTGAAACTGGGACGCCATTGGCAGGCAAAAGCCGGAAACAGGTATAAATACTTCATGGTTTTTGATAAGAAGGCGATTCAAGCGGATGGAGCATATACTATGGATAAGTTTATTGGTGAGATTTTGCGGGAGTTGTAATGGAACAATCTATTTATCGGGCATTTTCCGATTACCTAAAAGACCGCTACGGCGAGAAGGTCTATAAACTGCCGATAGCATTGCCTGTGACTTGTCCGAATCGGGACGGTACTTGTGGGAATGGCGGAGCTGGCTGTACTTTTTGTGGGGAGATTGGCACGGGGTATGAGAACCTGCCGGCGTCGATGACGATTACCGAGCAGATGGCGGCCAACAAGGCGCATATCGTACCCAAGTACAAGGCTAAGAAATTTATCCCTTACCTGCAAAATTTCAGCAACACCTATACGACGCCGGAACAGCTGGCGGCCTGGGTGGCAGAGGCCGGGGCCCCTGATGATGTGGTGGCGGTGTATATCGCTACCCGGCCGGACTGTGTAAGTGATGAGCATTTGACGGCTATAAAGGCACAGGCTGATAAATGCGGTATTGATATCTGTGTGGAGCTGGGGCTACAGAGTACCAACGTTCATACCTTGACGGCTATCAACCGTGGCCATACGCTGGCCGAACTGATTGACGCTATTCTGCGTATTAAGCGATACGGCCTGCAGTCCTGTGTCCATCTTATTCTGAACCTGCCTTGGGATGATGAGCTTGATGTTATTGAGGACGCCAAGATTTTATCTGCCTTAGGCGTAGACCAGGTTAAACTGCACGCCCTGTATATCGTTAAGGGGACAGCGATGGCCCGTGACTATGAGGCTGGCAGGATAAAAATGATTTCCCTGCCGGAATACGAGGACCGGGTTATAAAATTTTTGGAACATCTCTCGCCGGATATTGTTTTGCAGCGGATTATCGGCCGGGCCCCGGCAGAAAACACGCTGTTTTCCAACTGGCAGACGGGCTGGTGGAAAATCCGCGACCATATCATCAATGTTATGGCGCAGGAGGGACGCTATCAGGGGCGGCTGTGTGACTACTTAAACGGCAAGGCCGTGCGCAAATTTATTGGGAAATAAAAATTAAAAAAATACCGTGGCCACTTAAAAGTGACTACGGTATTTTTTATGGTGACAATCAGTTTTTAGGCAGTTTTTTCAACAGTTCCACTGTTGTGCCGTCAGCATACTTTATCGCTATAACGTTGACGCTGTAGGTGTAACCGTCGCCCCGGCTTTGGCTTAAAGCCTTTTCAAAGGGGGTAGAGGTTAGTTTTTTGGTGAGCAGTAAATCCCTGGTGCCGGTTTTTTGATTGCTCAGGTTGTGACGGAAGGTATAGTCTTTGGTTTCGCCGTCAGGGGCGGTGATGGTTAGTTTGACCTGAGCGGACTGAATGCCATTGCTGCTGTTGAAAGTAGCAGGCACTCTTACTGTCAGTTTATTGAGCGTGCTTTTGCCGGAGGCAGGTTCTACAGTGGCTTTTAATTCGCCCAAGGACAGGCTCTCGTCCAGCTGAGCCTGTAAATCCCGATTCAGTTCAGCCAGCTTTTTCTTCTCAATTTCTTTGAGGGCATGGAAGAATTCCTTAAGGTTATCCACCTTGGTGAGTTTCCAGGTGCCGTCATCACGCTGGACCATGCGCAGTTTTAACTCGTAATCCGTGTTTTCAGCCTCGTCATGCAGGCCGATAGTCACCGTGGATACAGAGCCGTCGGTGGTGGTATCTTTTACGCCGGTGAATTGCAAATCATCAACACGGGTTTTGCCGATGATTTCGTTGGCCGGGTTATTACCATTGGCTTTGCTGCTGCTTTTAGCGCTTTTGCCAGTGCTTGTATTGTCATCATCCTTTTTACTGCTGAATTTGTTTTTGACCGTGCCGGTTTCGACATATTCCTTGATGGCATTTTCCAAAACACCGGTTACCATCGGTTTTATCAGCTGCACCATACCGGTGACAAAGGTTTTATTCTTGTCATTAGTAAAGCGGTGGTTTTTATCCTCTTCCAAAGCGATATCGATGATATCATCGAAAGCTGAATCGGCCAGGCCTTTGGTATCAACATGTTGGCTGAATTTTTCCCAGTTGTGGTCTTTGACTGCCTGCTGAATCAGCTGCAGGGAGTAGATGGGGGTGCGTTTGTAGTAAAAGTAGCCGCCAACGCCGCAGATAATTAAGACAATAGCTACAATGCAGGCAATCAGTTTTTTGTTCAGGCGATTTACAGTCTGTTCTTCCAAGAATTATCATCTCCTCCAAGTATTTACAGAAAATATCATAACATTAGTAAAGATTAAATACAATTAGAGCCGTATTATATTGCTATTAAAGGATAATTAGAAATTCGCCATAAAATTGACAAGGTATGGGGGATACCCTATCATAGTGAATATAAGAGGTAAAAAAGGGGAGGATGGCTTTTGTTAAGTTCGCAAACAACCAAAATATTGGCGATATTTACAGCCATAGCGACAACGGCGGCTTTTTCGGCCTGGATATTCGGTGAGGAGATCGGTGAGGGGCAGGAAGTCAGCCAGAATCATGTGTTTAAAGATGAAAAAGGCGCTGAATACACGCTGACGGAAAATGAGGATGGGACGGAAACCGCGACTTATGAGGATGGCAGTTATGTCACCTTTCGGCGTGAGGAGGACGGCAGTCTGAAGTATATTGCCGGCACTGCCGGACTGCTGGCCGGACTGGCGGCTGGCTACTATGCCTTTCATGGGCTCAGTGGCGGTGGCGGCTATTACAATTCCCGGACACAGCGCTATACTTCGTCAACACCGGTAAAACCGCTGCCGGAGCGGGAAAAGGAGAAGTTGTCGCATTCCTATGGGAATTATCGCAGCAGTACGCATGTTTCCAACAACTCCGGCAAGTCCACGGCCAAATCTTCCACGGGGGCCAAGAGCGGGTTTGGTTCCGCCGGCACCCGCAGTTCGGCCTCTTAATAAAGGGAAAGCGGTGAGTTATATGAGTGATGATTGGCGCGATTTACTGAATCGGGAAATTTTCCCGTTTGTCGAATACGAAGGCTATGACGATAAATACCCTACCAGGAACATAGACCTGATAAGCAAAGAACAGGCTGATGAGCTGCGCTATGTCAGCGGTGTATTGTTTGGGGCTTTTCAACGGGCGGTGCAGGTCTGCCAGTGGTGTGGCGAGCAGTTTCTGGTGGATTTGGAAATACCTCCCCAGCTCATTCCCTACCTGCAGCAGGAAAATGTTATGCGGCTGGTCAGCTGGCTGTCCCGGTTTGACTATGTGCAGGATGAGGCCGGTGAGCTGCACATGGTGGAAATAAATGCCGATACCCCTTGTGCCGTGGTTGAGGCATATTACGGCAATATGGTGGCCTGCACGCATTTTGGCGTGGAAGACCCCAACTACGGGGAGTATGATAAACTTTGCAGCTGGCTCAATGAAATTTTCCTGGCCTCGGAGCCGGGAGTAAGTATAAGCACAGGGCGCTTTCACCGCAAGCACCCCTTTTTATTTGCCTGTTTCCATGACTATCAGGAGGATATGGCCACTACGCAGTTTTTAATGCGGGCCATGAAGAAGAACACGCTGGCGGTTGAGGCTGATGACGCTATCTGTTTTACGTCCTTCTATGACCTGGCGGTGAGAAATGACGGCAGTATCCTTCTGCCGGATGGCCGCACAGCCAATGCCATTTACCGCCTGCACCCGCTGGAAATCCTAATTGAGGAACGGACGCCCGATGGTGATACCTTGGGGCAGGATTTTATGGAGGGCTATCTTAACGGGCGCTTTATGATGTTTAATCCGCCGGAGGCGATTATCATGCAGTCCAAGGCCTTCCAGGCTCTGGTATGGGCGCTTAATAACAATAATCAGGGCGGACAGCGTGTGTTTACTGATGTGGAATCGTCCATTATCAAGCGCTATATGTTGCCGTCTTACTTTGCCCGTGATTTTTCTCCGGCGTTTCTGCAGACGGGCCCGAGCTGGATAAAGAAACCGATATGGGGGCGTGAGGGCGCCGGGATTGAGGTTATAGATAAGCAGGGCGTAAGAATGACCAAAGATGTGGACAGCGAGGACATTGTGCGCCGCGACAGCCGGGATTCCATGTATCAGTTGTTTGTGGAGCAAAAAAAATGTACCGCTGCAACTGACAGCGGTACGATGACAGGTTATAAGACTTTGAGTTGTTTTATGCTGGGCAAAAATCCCAGTGCCTTGTATGCCAGATTTTCTCCTGACCAGATTGCCGGGACAGAGGCTTACTGGCTGCCTCTGGGGCTGAAGTAATAACGAGGCAAGAAAATGTCCCCCACCTCAGCAGGTGGGGGCACGAATACCAAAACAGGCGGCGAGCATATCTCCCGCCTCGTTGAAACGCCAAGAGGAAGTTTTGCCTATGGCAAAACTGGAACAACGGCGTTATAACGATGAACATTCTGACCAGAGGTGATATTATGTTCAAAAAATTTTCTTTACCGCTGATAGCTATTTTTTGTGTGTCCCTGATTCTTACGGGGACAGAATGTGCCTTTGGCGAAGCAATGCACCTTGCTGCTGATTCGCCTTTTATCCGGTATTATGGACGTTGGGAAATGAAGGATAAGACAGCCCTGACCGGACAGGGCGCGACCTATATTCGCGCTAAATTTACCGGCAGCAGTTACCTGCGGGCAGACTTAACCGGCAAGGGAGTGTTCTGGGAGTACAGCATAGACGGCAGAGCCTTTCAGCGTTTGGAAGTAAAAGGCAGCAGCCCTCTTACCTTAGGCAAAGACTTGGACAAGAATAAGGAACACCTCGTGACCCTTGTCCGCTCCACCGAAGGTCAGGCAGGCATCAGCGAGTTCAAGGGCTTCATTTTGGAGCAGGGTGGCAAATTTGTCGCACCGCCTGCAAACAAAAAGAGACGGCTGGAATTCGTGGGTGATTCCATTACCGCCGGAGCCATAAATTTAATGCCCTATAACGGCTCGAATTATTATGTTTCCGAAGATGGCAATATGTCTTATGCTCCGCTGCTCAGCCGTCTTTTAGATGCAGATTGGAGCGTGGTAGCAAAATCCGGCGGTGGCGTGGTGCATAACTACGCCGACCCCTGGCCCAGCGATAAGCCCCTCGCCATTGACCGCTATGGCTGGACTTTCTTTCACACTGCCATCAGCAAGGCCAATCATGAATGGGACAGCCGTAATTTTCCCGTGGATGCCGTAATCGTGGCTCTGGGGACAAATGATTTCAGCGATCCGCATCACCAACCAACAAAAACAGAATTTTGCACTGCCTACAATGCCCTGCTCCAGAAAATCAGGCATATGAATCCCCAAACCAGAATAATTTGTCTGGAGCCGCTGCCCTCCCATCTGCCTGAAGAAGTTCGCACCTGGATAGCCTACAGTGTAAAGGCGCAGCATGATAGCAAAATGTATTTTGTACCGCTTAACGACAAAGCGCCGCTCCTCGCCCCCGAGGACTATACCGATGGGCGCACCCATCCCAATATACTGGGGCATATAAAAGTAGCGGCGTATCTCAAAGACAAGATCGCCGCCATCATGGAATGGGAA
>JAGAYB010000073.1 GCA_017940705.1 Selenomonas sp.
CTTACAATCGGCCGCATGGACGCGCTGGCATCAGCATTTTTCTGCGCCATGGCATTCATGACCAGCACAAACACTAAAACCGGTGCAACACCTTTCAAGGCCCTGACAAACAAATCGCCCAAAATAGCCACCAGCGGCACCATTTGCGGCGCTGTCAATGCTATGACAATACCGATTACCAACCCGACAGCGATTAGCTTGATAAGGGCAGTTTCCTGATACTTTCTGCCAATTTTTCTGAACACGCTAATCATCCTCCCTAAATAATTTGTAATAAGTGCGTTCATCTATATGATACATCTGTTAGTATATACTAAACATTACACTTTGGCAAGGTCTTTGGTGTAAAAATGTTTATTTGCAGTGAACTTTGCTATTATAAAAAATTGAGCCGCGTACACATTCATTAGATATGTACACAGCTCACGCACACAATCAAATCATAAAGCATCTATACTCAGCAATTCTATCAGGTAACGTCCCACGGCATCCTGCCAGCGCGGCAGCGGTGAAAAGCCGGCATCTGTCAGCGACCTTTTGCTCAGCCGCGAGTTTTTTGGACGCTGCGCCTTTGTGGGATAAGCACTTGAATCCACCGGCGTCACCGTTACCGCCTTGCCTGCCTGACGGAATACCTCCGCCGCCAGCTGTGCCCATGAGCACACGCCTTCATTCGTGGCATGGTAAACACCGTATTTTTCCGTGGCAGCCATATCCGCCAGTAAGACCGCCAAATCCCGGGTATAGGTCGGCGAGCCAATCTGGTCATCCACCACCGTCAGTTCCTTGTGACCGGCAGCCAGATTCAGCATGGTGCGAATGAAGTTTTTGCCGTTAATGCCAAAAACCCATGAGATACGCACGATGAAGTACTTGTCCAAAAGTTCCTGCACGGCCTGTTCCCCGGCCAGTTTTGACCTGCCATAGACATTCAGCGGCGCCTTGTCATCATGCACTTCGTATTCTGCGTCCCCCTCCCCGGGAAATACATAATCCGTGCTGATGTATATGAGCTTGGCTCCTATCGCGCTGCAGACCCGGGCAATATAGCGCGTTCCGTCAGCATTTACAGCCATGCACTGTTCCGGCTCGTCCTCTGCCTTATCCACAGCCGTATAAGCAGCTGCATGAATAACTGCATCCGGGTTGTATTCTGTAATATATTTTTTTACCGCCGCCTCGTCCGTGAGGGAAAAATCCCTGCTGGACACGCCCCGGACTTCTATGCCCCGGCTCATAAATTCCTTTACACAATCATGTCCAAGCTGACCGGTCACCCCCGTGACCAAAACCTTCATACACCAATCATCCTTTCTCTGCCACCATATATTGTCTTCTTACCAACATTAGGGATTATTCTCCATAAAAAACAAAAATCCTGCTGTATAAGAAAAAAGCCCTTTCCGGGCGAAAAGGCTTTTACAATGACACCAAGGGAATCTGCAAATGTATGGTTGTTCCCTGACCTAAGGCACTGGTCATGGAAATCTTTATAGCATGCTGCTCAGCTATCCAGCTGGCAATGGACAGGCCAAGCCCTGTACCGCTGACGCCGCCTTCGGCCTTGGTACGGGATGAATCCACCCGATAGAAGCGCTCAAAGACCTTTTGCTGGTTTTCCGGGGCTATGCCCATGCCATCATCTGACAGGTCCACCTGCATAAATTTACCATTGGCGGAACGCTTGGAGGACACGGTAATATGTCCGCCCTTAGGCGTGTATTTAGTGCTGTTATCCAGAAAAATTCTCAGCATCTGCCGCATGGTCACAAGGTCACCGTATATCATGCCGTCCTCGTTAGCCAGCAGTTCCACATGATGGTCTTTGGTCACCAGTTCCATCTTCCGCATGACATCGGCTATCAATTCGCCAAGCTCGATGTTTTCCTTATGCAGTACCTGCCGCTTTTGGTCAGCCCGGGCTAGAAACAGCAGTTTTTCGATAAGCTGCTGCATGTTTTCCGCCTCGGAACGGATAGAGCTTATGCCCTCATCCAGAATAGCCGGGTCAGAACGCCCCCAACGGGACAATAAATCAGAATACCCCAGAATCACCGTAACGGGAGTACGCAATTCGTGCGAGGCGTCAGAAACAAAACGCTGCTGCTGCTTAAAGCCGTCCTCCAGCCTGTCCAGCATGTGGTTGAAGGTCTCCGCCAATTCTGTGAGCTCATCATGCGCCGGAGGCACCACAATGCGCCTGTCCATCTTTTCCACTTCGATTTTCCGCGCCGTGTACGTCATTTCCCGTATGGGCTGCAAGATGCGGCGGCTGACGAAGAAACCGGCAATCAGCGCCAAAAAGAACCCCAGAATCGTCATCAAAAAGAGGATTTTCTGCAGGGTCTCCAAAAAATGACGCTCCGCCGTAATGGTCTTAAAGAAATGCATCCTGTAAATCTGACCGCGATACTCCACGTCCATTCTGGCATGGTACAGGGTCGCGTTGCGGAATTCCACCACGCTCATGTTCTTATTGGCCCAGAACGGGGGATTTTTCACCGTATGTTCCTCAATGCGGTTCAGGGGCGGATAGTGGCTGTCGTTTTCATAAACCACCCTGCCGGCAGTATCCGTAATCCGCAGGACAACCCCCGGCAAAACCATCTCTTCCCGGCCAAAATCACTGCCGATAATCCGCCCCTGTTCCAAACTGTCCAGCACGCGGTTCATGCTGATTTCCAGCTCTACCTCCGCCTGATGATAAAAGGAGAAGTAGACGCCCAACCCTGTCAGGGTGCTGGTAAGAATAAGCACCAGCAACAGCACGGCTGCATAAAAACAGGTAATCTTCGTGGAGATTTGCGCGTAGCGCAGGCGGCTCAGCATGAGCCGGGGATGACGAATCCAGGCCTTAATCCCTAAC
>JAGAYB010000074.1 GCA_017940705.1 Selenomonas sp.
AAACTGGAACAATGTCTACGATTTTCCTATAACAACACCTAATTTATACTAAGGTAATTATTCGGCATACAGAAAAGAATTCCTGCCTCATGAAAAAATCTTTATTGGTATTTGCCATTATTCTCTTATCATGATGCGTTCCACACCTGTTGTGCGGTTTGTGGCATCGTCAATATCCACAATAAGCGCCGAGTAAACCATCGGGCCGCTTTCCTCCAGATCAAACCGGCAGGGCATGGCCGTGGTGAATTTCTGCAAAATGATTTCCGTCTTGACACCCAAAATGGAATTCCATGCCCCCACCATGCCCAGGTCGGTAATATAAGCCGTCCCCTGCGGCAGGATGCGCTCATCTGCCGTCTGAATATGGGTATGGGTACCCACCACGCCGTTTACCCGGCCATCAAGGTACCAGCCCATGGCCATTTTTTCCGAAGTGGTCTCAGCATGGAAGTCCAGAAAAATGATATCACATTCCCGTTTCAGCTCACGCAGAATATCCTCCACCTTTTGGAAGGGACAGTCCAGCGCCGGCATAAACGCCCGGCCGGAGAGATTTATCACGCCGATGTTTTTGGCCTTAAAGGGATATATGCAATATCCCTTGCCCGGCGTTCCCTCGGGATAATTGGCCGGACGAATGAGAAAGGGCTCACTGTCGATAAACTCCAGCACATCCTTCTTATCCCAGACATGGTTTCCCGAGGTGATGACATCTGCACCGCCATGATAAAGACCATCCAGAGATTTACGCGTGTAGCCCTTGCCTCCGGCAGAATTTTCCCCGTTGACAATGACCACATCAATATTTTTTTCCTGCCGCAGCCCGGGCGTATATTTTTGGAAAGCCTTGCGCCCCGGTTTGCCCACCACATCACCAGTCAGCATTATCCGCATATAGTTCTCCTCTCAGCGATTATAAACCAGTACCTTATCCTTGTCGCGCATGCCTATCATACGCTCTTTAATGCGCTGCTCCTGTGCCGTGTCCAGCATTTGGTCCAGCAGATTGCTTTGCAGTGAAGAAAACTCCGGCTCCAGCACATCAATATTATGCCCGTCAGCCTGCAGCTTGTCACCAAACTTATCCTGAAACAGCTGCGCCAGCAAATCCAGTTCGCCGCGCAGCATGGTGCTGAGCTGCCGTTTCACATGCACCGCCATGCGCTGGCCATGAATATCTGCATCCACAGCCAGCCAGACAGGGTTGCCGCCATGCAGGTCATGATAGGTCTGCACACTTTCATCCAAGAGCTTGGCAAATTCTTCCATTTCCTCATGGCTGACAGTGCTCCCCTTCACCACAAAGTCCAGTGTAATTTCTGTATCCTCAGGCTCGTAGGTCACCGTATCTATTTCCGGGTAGCACACCAGCAGGGAGGCAATCAGCTGTACGCCGATGCTGGCCTGTTTGCGGCCGCTCTCTGCTTTGCCATTTTGTTTAAACCCAAACATCATTTTTCCTCTCAATAGATTAAGAGGGCGCAAGGCTCACGCCCTACACCCTCCTAACTGTCATGCGTAAATTGCTTTATTTTGCATAATCGACGACACGGGTTTCACGAATAACCGTGGCCTTAATCTGGCCGGGATATTCCAGCTCGTCTTCGATTTTCTTGACAATATCATGTGCCAAAGCTACAGCCTCAGCATCGTCAACCTTGTCCGGCTTAACCATCACGCGGATTTCACGGCCTGCCTGAATGGCAAAGCAGCGTTCCACGCCTTCGTAGGACTCGGCGATTTCTTCCAAGCGTTTGAGACGCTTGAGATAGGATTCCAGACTTTCACGGCGTGCTCCGGGTCTGGCTGCCGATACGGCATCAGCTGCGGCCACCAGAACGGCCTCCACACTGGTTGCCTCCACATCACCATGATGTGAAGCAATACAGTTGATGACGTCCTTGGATTCCCGGAACTTACGGGCAATATCTGCCCCGATGGTGGTATGGGAACCTTCCACCTCATGGTCAATGGACTTGCCGATATCGTGGAGAAGTCCTCCCCGCTTAGCCAAAGTCACATCACAGCCCAGCTCCGATGCCATGACACCGGCCAGATGAGCTACCTCAATGGAATGATTGAGGACATTCTGCCCGTAACTGGTACGATAACGCAGACGTCCCAAAAGTTTAATCAGCTCTGGATGGATACCATGGACACCGGTATCAAAGGTTGCCTGTTCACCGGCCTCCTTAATGCGTATGTCCACTTCACGCTTAGCCTTTTCCACCATTTCCTCGATACGGGCAGGATGGATACGGCCGTCCTGAATCAATTTCTCCAGAGCAATTCTGGCCGTCTCACGGCGTACCGGGTCAAAACCGGACAGGATAACCGCTTCCGGCGTATCATCAATGATGAGGTCAATGCCGGTCATGGTTTCCAGCGTGCGGATATTGCGCCCTTCACGGCCGATGATGCGCCCCTTCATTTCATCGTTGGGCAGCGCCACTACGGAAACCGTGGTTTCAGCCACATGGTCAGCAGCACAGCGCTGAATGGCCTGACTCAGGATATCACGAGCCTTTTTGTCGGACTCATCCTTAATCTGCTGCTCATACTCCTTAATCTTCATGGCCTTTTCATGCTTCAGCTCTTCTTCAGCCTCAGCCATGAGCATGGTACGCGCTTCTTCGGTGGTCAGGCTGGAAATTCGTTCCAGCTCCGCCTTCTGTTGTTCGTGAATCTCATCTATCGCCTGCTGGGTCTTGTCAAGGCGTGATTCCTTACGGGAAAGGCTTTCCTCTTTCTTCTCCAGTGAATCCAGCTTGCGGTCAAGATTTTCTTCTTTTTGCACTACGCGGCGTTCCTGACGCTGAAGTTCGCTGCGGCGCTCCTTCGTCTCCCGTTCCATTTCCTGACGCTGGCGATGGATTTCCTCCTTCGCCTCTAAGAGTGCCTCTTTCTTCTTCGTCTCGCCTTTTTCTTGTGCATCCGCTACAATGCGTTTTGCTTCTTCTTCAGCGGAGCCTATCTGAACTTCAGCCGTGCGTTTCCGCATGGTGTAACCCACACCAGCACCGATGATTGCTGCAACTATTACCGCTACTACTATTTCGATAACGATAATACTCACCCCCTTGTTTCTTATTTGCTGTTATGCATTATTTTTTCCTTGATAGTTCATTAACTATACCTTACTATTTTAATGTTTTTCCCTATGAGTGTCAAGAAATCCTAGCCAAATCAACGCAAATGCAGTAAAATGAAGTACGTACTTATTTTGACTATTTTTGGGGGTATCTTCACTATGGTAAAATGCTCTGAGTGCAGCCGCGACATTGCCGAGGCGGAAGCACTTGTCAATACCGGCGAAAACGGGGAAAAGCGCATTCTCTGTCAGGACTGTTTCCAAAAGCTCACGGGCGTTGATTACAAGACCTTCGCCTTCCGCAAGGAAAATGCCAAACAGACTCTGCTGGCGGTGCTTTTCTGTATCGGCGCAACTATTTATGCCTTTGTGGAAAAAGGCGTGGAATGGGGCATCGGCGGCATTGTGCTCACAATTCTGGTCTATCTCTTTTCCAGCAAAGCAAAATAAAAGCAGCCTTCCGCGGAAGGCTGCTTTTATTTCATTATCTCCCGAAACTCTTCCGCGCTCAGCTGGAAGGTATCCAAAATCGCCTTGCTGCTCATGGTACCGCTTTCGTAGAGTTTTTTCAAAATGGCTTTCCGCGCCATGGACAGGCCGTGGGCGTAGCCTTCATCATAAAGCGGCTGCAGGGCATTTCCCTCGTTATTGCGCTGATTAAGTCCGCCCAAAATCGGATTCTGCATCCGCACATCCGGCTTTTGCCAAAGCGCCGCCCTGTCTACCATTCTCGTGGGCATCACCTTGTTTTTCAGCTGATAGTCACCATCCGGCAGCATCTGCCAGGTTTCTTCCGCCGGCCATGATTTTTTCAGGCAGCGCTCCACATTTGCCCGGTCAATCTTCTGATAGAATTTCTTTGCTGCCTCCAAGGTGCTGCCACCGGCCACCTTCCGCTGTATCAGCCTGTTTTTTAAATCAGCCGGGTCAGCCGTCACAAAAAGACTGTAATCGGCAAAGCTGCGGACATTCTGCCAGCGCTCCTCTCCCAAAAGCAGCCAGTTGCCCTCCAAAATGACAATAGGCTTGCGTACCGTCACCATCTCATCAATAATGTCATGGATGGTTCTGTCATAGACAGGCCACCTGATATCGCCCTGCCGCAC
Source organism: Selenomonas sp. (assembly GCA_017940705.1). The sequence continues at coordinate 4,201 of JAGAYB010000074.1, forward strand.
ATCGGTGAGCTTGCCGATAAGTTTTTCCACTGCAAAGGTTTCCGGGCTGCCTTTTATCGAGCTTAAGGGAATGATCTTCCCCTCCCGTTCAATACTGTGCGAAGTCAGATAACGGTTGGGATAATGAAAGCCATCAAGCCCCAAGGCCTGCACCGGCACCAGCCCCTCGCCGGTCTGCGACAGCTTTTCCAAAAACAGCGCCAGCGTGGACTTGCCGATCCCCGGCGGCGCAGCCATAAATATAATCATGCGCCGTCCCAATTTTTGCTGCGTCTTGCTCATGCGCCGCAAAAAGGGAATAAACAGATTGTCTATAGTGGCCTGATTATACTGAACCTTATAAGCCAGACCGTTTATCATCAAGCGGCAGGTACGCCATACCTTTTCCTTCATCGTCATGCCTCCTTGCAAATCACTTCCCTTTATAGTACATCGGTTAAAATCTCATTAAAGTTAAGAAAAAATCCCCACAATCCAAATTTTTTCGCTATAATATTTATAGAAAATATTCTCAATACAGGAGGAATCGCTATCATGGATAGAAAAAAACTCACCCGTAAGGTCATCACAGGACTCACCGCCATCTGCCTGTCACTGCCCATCACTTACATCCCCAGTGCAGCTCCGTCTGCCGAAGCCGGCGCTGCCAGCATTATCGGCGCTATCATCTCGGGAGCCGCCGCCCATTCCCAGCTGGACAGTGTCATCAAAAAGTACAACAACGACCCTCAGGGACGGCAGCAGCTGTTTCAGCAGATGAAAGCGCAGTACGGTGTCAACAATGATGCTTACCTTAATGAACAGCTGGACAGAATCATGGCCAATCTGACCGCTGGCATCGGCGCCGTTGACCCCTCCATTTACGATAAGCCCTACAATTATTTCATCAACAGTCAGGGCAGCTTCAACGCCTTTTGTACACTGGGACACAACCTCAGCGTCAACACCGGCCTCTACAGCATGCTGACCAATGAAGACGAAATCGCCGTAGTTCTGGGCCACGAAATGGGTCACGGCCAGAAAGACCATCCTGCCAAGGGCGCCCGTCAGTCCTTGAATATGCAGATTTTAGGCGCGGCGACAGGCTCACAGCTGGGCGTCATCATGGCCAACGTCGTCAACAACCGCCATATCACCAAACCCATGGAACGTGAAGCTGACAAGCTGGCTTTTGACTACATCACCCACACCAACTACAATCCCGGGGCCTGCGCCGCTGTCTGGCAGCGTGTTATGGACAAGTCCAAAAGCCGTCCTTCTGACTTCCAGCAGTTCCTGTCCGACCATCCGTCCAATGACGACCGCCGTGATGCCTACGCCAAGCTGCTGAACCAGTACAGCGGCGGCCATGTCACCAACAAGGACGGCGTAATCAAGATAAACACCAAAGAATTCTGCACTCCGGCAGCCCACGGTGACATGAGCGCCAAAGAACGCGCTTACTTCGTCATGGGCAATCTGGCAGCCGCTTACCACAACGGTCATAACAAAGCCAACGCCTATGCAGACGGCAACACCGTCATGCTGGGCCAGCAGCCAATCATCACCTGCAACAATAATGATGAAAG
>JAGAYB010000010.1 GCA_017940705.1 Selenomonas sp.
GAAAATGAACAGGGCGCGTTGCAGGTAATCGTAAAATTCCGTCAGGACTTAGCTCAGGACATCATCATAAGCCCACAGGGCACCAGCCGTCAGGGAGGACTGAATATCCTGAGCGCCGGCCTGCCCACAGACTTAGGCCGCCTTTACACCGGCGCCCCCGGGGTTGCCATCTATGATACCTTCGTCAATATAAGAGCTTTAGGGCGTGCTGATTAAAGGGCACAATGCCCTTTTTTTAACACAAGCCCTGCTCGATAAAGCTGCGGATTGTCTTCAGCACCCCATGCTCGGCATTGCTCGGGGCAATGAATCTGGCCGCTTCCTTGACGGGGGGGAAGGCATTTTCCATGGCGTAGCTGTAGTAGGCCGCCCCCATCATTTCCATATCGTTCATGTAATCGCCGAACACGGCACATTCCTCCGGCTTCAGCCCCAGCCGTTTCTGCAGGGCCTTCACCGCCATGCCCTTGTTGGCGCCCTTGTTGGTCACGTCCACCCAGTAGGCGCTGGCCAGTACGACCTGCATGGAATCATAGTAGGGCGCAAACAGGGGATAGATTTTTTCCGCAGCGTCACCGTCGGGCGTGAAGAAGGAAATCTTGATGGGCTCGTCGGGGATATCCTCAAAGCTGTCCACGACCTCCACCAGACGGAAGTATTTTTTCAGCTCCGCCATCTGCGCTTCGGGCTGCTTGTCGCGCAGCAGGTACACGGTTTCCTTGCCGCAGAGCACATTGTAAATGCCCTCTCTGTCATTCATGCTGTTAAAGATTTCCCGGGCCAGATCATGCTCGATGACATCGGAAAACAGTTCTTTGCCATGCTGCCGCACAATGGTGCCGTTGTCGCTGACGAAGATGAATCTGTCCTCATACTTTTTGAAGCTTTTGAGCAGGGAAAAATACTGCCGTCCGCTGGCCGGAGCAAACTGCACGCCGCGCTTATGCAGTTCCTCCATCACTTCGTCAAACTCTTCCGGCAGCTGGCCGTTTTCGTCCAGCAAGGTACCATCCATATCGGAAAAAATCAGTTTTATCATGGGCTTCTCCTAACTGTAGTTTATTATTTCTCGGCCAGTTTTTTTACAAGCCACGCCAGCAGATGTTCTTCCACGGCACAGCCTGTGAAATCGGCCAGCTTTTTGGTTTCGTCATGGGCGTTTGCCGGGGCTATGCCTATATCGGCCTCGGCCAGCATTTCGTTGTCATTGAGGTAATCGCCGCAGGCGATGATTTCTATCCCCGGCAGCTGTTGGCGGATAGCGGCTGTCATAGTTCCCTTGGACACGTTTTGCGCTACGAACTCGTAATAGTTGTCCTCGGAATAAAAGCCGTTGGCTAAGCCTGCAACGCCCATTTCTTCTGCCAGCGCAACGTATTTTTCCAGATGTTCGTGCTTGTCGCAGGCAAAGAATTTCAGCCAGGGCGTCCGCGCGGTATCTATTAGCTCTGCCAAATCCGTATGGACGTAGCGGTAATATTCATGGGGCAGCCGTGGGTCATCGTTGGCCGCAGGGGTGATGATATGGCAGTTGTCCGCGGTATAGACTTCAAGGCAAGCCTCGGGAAATGTCTGCAAAGCGCGCCGGGCAAAGGCCGGCCAGAGGTTTTGCGCGTCACCTGCGGTCAGCGGTATGGTCTTGATGACCTTTTTGCCCTGCCAGTCGTACAGCATGGCGCCGTTAAAGAATACCGACGGCGCATTGATGGGCAGGCCCTCCACATAGCCTGCCGCAGCTTCGGGGGTGCGTCCCGTGGCAATGGCAAAGCGTCCGCCCCCGGCTACGAACTCCTCAACAGCCTGCCTGTTTTCCTGCGAAATAACGCCGCCGCGCGGAATCAGCGTACCATCCAAATCCGAAATAATCAATTTTCCTGTGTATTTTCCCATAATATCACTCCCAGCTTAGAGCTTAATGCCCACTGTTATCTCCTGCATAAAGGCTTTTGGTGTCGTATGCAGGTACTTCTTAAACGCCTGCGTGAAGTTCTTGTAATCGCCAAAGCCTGTCTGCTCTGCCACCTCGTACACGCGCCATGTGCCGGCCTGCAGCATTTCCACCGCCTGTTTCAGCCGGTACCTTGTCAACAGGCCGCCAAAGGTCAGCCCTGTTTCTTCCTTTAATTTACGGGACAGATAGCTTGCCGATACCCCCATCTCCGCTGCGATGGCCTCACTGCTGAGCCTGCCCTGATAGCCGGCTTCAATGCGCCTGAGCACAGTTTGCACATAGGGGTTGCCCGTATGATACGCCGCCCTCAGCGCCTCGTCCCATAACATTTTCTCCTGCGCCGGCGTTTCCGGGGCAGCGCTTATTTTCGCCAGTGTCTTTGCCAGCTCGTCCTCATTGACAGGTTTCAGCAGGTAGTCGCTGACGCCCAGCTTCAGCGCCTGTTGGGCGTAGGAAAAATCCGCGTAGCTTGTCAGATAGACGATTTTCGCCGGATTTTCCGCAGTCTTCAAAGCCTCCGTCATGGCAATGCCGTCCATGACGGGCATTTTTATATCCGTCAGCACCACATCGGGGCGGGTTGCGGCGATAACCTCCAGCGCTTCCCTGCCGTTGGCGGCTTCGCCTACGACCCTTGCGCCCATTTTCAGCCAGTCAATCGTACACACCAGCCCCCGGCGGATTATTTCTTCATCTTCCACTATGACCAGGTCAAGCATGTTTCTGCTCCTTTTTCGTCAGCGGCAGGCACAGGCGTAATTCTGTGCCGCCATCCAAAGGACAGTCAAGGGTAAGCCCGTAGGCCGTACCGTATAGCAGCTGCAGCCGCCGCTGCACATTAAATAGTCCCCAATGTCCCGTGTTATTTTCACTGCCGGCCAGCAGCTGTTTGAGGCCTGCCAGCTTGTCAGCTGCCATTCCCCGTCCGGCATCTCTTACCAGTACCCAAAGGCAGCCGTCCCTGACCTTTACCTGAAAAACTATCCGCAGTTTGCCGTATTCGTCTTCCCCGTATTTGATGGCGTTTTCCAGCAATGGCTGAAAAAGCAGTTTGGGCACCAGCACCGTGCGCGCTGACTGGTCAATGTCAGCGGTGAATTCGAGCCGGTTGCCAAAGCGGTACTGCTGAATCTTCATATAGCTTTGCAGGTATTTTATATCCTCCTGCAGTTCCACCTGCCGTCCGCCGCTGTCGATACTGTAGCGCAGCAGAGCCGACAGTGCCATTATCATTTCCGTGGCCGCGCCGGGGTCCAGCCGCACCATAAACTTGATGTTTTCCAGCGTGTTGAAGAGAAAATGCGGATTGAACTGTGATTCCAGTTCCCGGAGTTCGGCAATGACGGTCAGGTTGTCCACAGCCTGAGCCGTGAGCTTGCTTTCACGGGCGATACTGCGCAGGATGAGGGGCACCATGAGCAACACCGCCAGCAGGATAGAACCGGCGCCGATGGCGTAGAGCCGCAGCAGGCCGGACACCGCCGTGACGGCCTGCAGATAACAGGTGCTGCCGCCAAATTCCAGCGGCTGTCCGGTGACGTAGTATATCCCCTTGTCCGTGGATACCAGCCCGGTGCGTCCCGGCGCAAAATCGCTGCGCACCTTGCGGTAAGCCACAGCGCCGTCTGCGGCCTTGACCAGCCGGGCGTTGTCCAGACTGTCCACGAGGATTATCCCCGTGCGGCCATCCCCGGCCAGCTGCTGCAGGTAGGCAGAGGGGAATATATAGAGCAGGAAGCCTGCCACCTGCCCCTTGACGCAGACAGCCCGCGCGCAGATAAAATCCTGCCCGTGAGCCCTCGGCAGAAACTCCTGCTGGACGGTCTGCGGCTGGGCATACAGCCGTGACCACAAGCCCCATTCCTGTTCCACCGGCAGCAAGGCCTCCGGCAGTTTTTCCCGGCTGCCCATGATTACCCTGCCGGAAGTATCTGTCAGATAAAAATCCACCCCCCGGTGGCTGGTGTCATGGTGGAGCCGTCCGAAAGCCGCCGCTCTCATGCTTCTGTCATTTTCCCATTGCGAAAAATCCGTCACATCGCCTAAAAACTCCGCCTCCTCCGCCGCGCGCTGGGCAAATTCCCGGCTCACAGCCGTAAGGACATCAGCTACAAGCTCCCGTGATTCGTTATTGATGGCTGTTACAGAATAGCGCCAGCTGCCCAGCATGAGCAGTGTCCCCAGCAAAGCCATTATCAGCACGGGAACCAGCGCATACCACGCCAAAGCCCGTTGCAGACGGGACTCAAAATAACGGTGCATCAGGGAGGCTCCTTTCTTTGCAAAGCTACTACTATTATAGCGAAAAAACACTGGCATTTTCAAGATAATAACTACAAGGGGGGGAGAGGCGTGGGGCAGCTGCTTTCCGCTTGTCCTTGCTGCTAAAATGTTTTTTGTCCTCATGTAGATGGAAAAATCAAAACTCGCTATCGCTCAAACAATAGATTTTTCCATCTACTGACAGCGGTAGACAAAAAAACATTTCTTCACGCAGCAAGCCCAACGCTCCAATCAGCTGCCCCACGCCCCTCCCCCAAGATACTTTTCAGCAAATACCGCCACCTATCTTCACAGCAGGCAGTCTTGCCACTGCCAAAGCAGCTTTGGGGGTGTGCCGAATGACTTGCCATAAGCGCAGCGTTTGACCTTGAACGTCAAGAAATTATTTTTGCCCATACATAAAACTGCAAGCCATTCGGCTTCCTTGACGAGCTGCCGCCAGAGTTTCTTCACAGCCGGACGGGAAAACTGTTCACAGCGAAGCGTTTGACCGCTGGCGTTAAGAAACAAATTTTTTCCCATCATAAAAAATAGCAC
>JAGAYB010000075.1 GCA_017940705.1 Selenomonas sp.
AAGGCTTGGTGCAGTTTCTTTTGCTTGGCTGTCTGCATCAGCAGGGCGGTTTTATCTTGTATTATCAGCCAGATAATGACGGGCGATAATATAAAGAGTGCTCTGTTTGCGGCATAGGCGCCTTGGAAATCGCCGGCGCTGAGGCAGAGAATCATGGTGGTAATGCCGCAGCCGGGGCAGTAATAGCCTGTGAAGTAATGCAATGGACAGGGCAGGGAAAGTCCCGTAACCGTAACCCACAGGAAATACGCACAGCCAAGCAGCAGGCAGTATATAGTTGTACCGCTTTTATTCGGCGGCTGCACCGGTGTTGTTTTCATCAAAATCAATGATATCGTTGATGCTGCTCTGGATGAGGGCATTGGAGACAATGGCCAGCATGAAGAACGTCAGAACGAGATACAGGAGCCCGGCATTGTTGTCCACACGCATACCGCGCTGTTCTTTGGCTTCGGCAAGGCTATCACCCATTTTGTACATCCAGTAAAAGCTGTAGATACCGCAGGTTATGAAGGTATAGAGAACCGCCATACCGCCGGAGGCCGTTGTCTGCCGTCCGACAAGTTCGTGGACATCATTGGTCATGGTGTACAGCCAATAAATAGCATAGATGCCGCAGGTAACAATGGATAAGACGATAGCTAATCCCACACTTCTTTTTTGCATATATATTCCTCCCCCAAATTATTATAGGATAATACCATAATCTCATGATTTCGAGATATTATGGGAAAATCCTGCAAAAGATAATCTATATAACAAAAGGCTGTTGCGAAGCAACAGCCTGTATTTTTAAATGGCAGGGGTAGCTGGACTCGAACCAACGCATGCGGGATTCAGAGACCCGTGCCTTACCAACTTGGCGATACCCCTGTGTGACTAACCGTCAACGAAAATATATTATACTGGGAGTTAGAGCATTTGTCAACAGCTTTTTTAAAATTATTTAAAGCTGGCTGCCCGTTCCCAGCGCGGATAGCGCTGACGGCGGCTTTTGGCGGCCTGCAGGCCATGGAAACTCTGCCACTGGTCATAGAGCAGGAAGGCGGAAAGCAGGAAGGCCGACAAATCTGCCGCCGGTACTGCCAGCCAGACACCGCTGAAGCCGATGATTTTGGGCAGCAGCAGCAAAAAGATTACAATGCCCAGCAGGTTGCGGGCAAAGGAGGCCATTGCAGAGGTTCTGCCGTCGGCAATGGCGGTGAAAAAGCCCGAGGTGAAAAGGTTAAAGCCCGAGAGCAGAAAGCTGAAGCCAAAGAGTAAAAAGCCGCTGACCGTAATATCATAGGCTGAACCGCCGCCGGGCAGGAAAAGACCTATCAGGGGCTCGGCCAAAAGTCTGGAGCCGATAAAGGCCGTGAGGGAGAATCCGGCAATACCGCACAGTGCCAGCTTTAAGAGGCGCATAAGTTCACGGTAGTTTTTGGCACCGAACTGATAGGAGAAGATGGGGGCAATGCCGTTGCTGAAACCGACCAAGACAGAGGTCAGGAGCATTTCGGCGTAGAGAATGACGGAAATGGCGGCCACGCCGTCTTCACCGGCCCAGGCGAAGGTGATGACATTGAAGAGGAAGGTGGTAAGGCCCACGGACAGTTCCGTTACCAGCTCGGAGGAACCGTTGTACATGGCCTGACCGAGGGCACGCCATTCCAGAGCCGGTTTTTTGAAGCGCAGCAGGCGGCTGCGGCAGGTGAAGTAATGGAGGCCGATGACAGCGGCAGCGGCAGCACCTAAGCCTGTACCCAGAGCAGCACCGGCAATGCCGAGGCCCCATTTTGCCATAAAGAGGTAATCAAGGCAGGCGTTTAAAAGGCCGGAAATGACGGAGACTGCGAACCCTTGAATCGGGCGGCCGTCGGCAATGAAGATGGCATTAAAAATCATCATCAGGGCCGCCGCCGGGAAGAAGGGGAGCAGGGTGACAATGTAACTGACACATTCATCATAGAGGGACGGGCTGGCTCCCAGCAGGGAGAGCAGGCCGTCCATAAAGAACCACAAGGTGAGAGCCAATATAGTGCTTAGTACCACACCGCTGATGGTGATAAGCGTAAAGCGTCTGCTGGCAAGCTCGCGATTACCCTCGCCCAAGGTCTTGGCAACCAGTGCCGAACCGCCGGAGGCGAGCATAATGGCCAGCCCCAATACGAGATTGAACGCCGGATAGACGATATTGGATGCGGCAAGAGCGTCACTGCCAACGAAACGGCCGATAAAGATGCCATCGGTGACGGTGTAGAGTGAAATCACAATCATCATTCCGATGGAAGGAGCCGCAAACATCAGCAGTGACCACATACTGTGGTGATAGGCTAAGGGATTATGTGTTTTTTTAACCATAAAAATTTTCCTTTCTCGTGATAAAAAATTTCTTGAACCCTAAAATCTTCTCGTGTATATTAAGCATAAAGGATACAGTAACTGTAATGTCAAGGGGGATTTTTTATGGCTCGTCACATGACTTTCCACGTTGGCGAATTTGCGCAGATGACCGGGGTGAACAAGCGCACCCTGCATTATTATGATGCCGAAGGCATATTTTGCCCGGACTCGGTGGAGCCTAACGGCTACCGCAGTTATTCTTCGCGTCAGTTCTATCCCTTCTATATGATAAGAATGTTTCGGGACATGGGGCTTGACCTGTCCGAAATCAAGGAATACATGCAGGGGCGCACGCCGGAAAAACTGGCACAGCTGCTCATGGAACAGGAAGCGTGGCTGAAGCAGGAAATAAACAAGCTCAGGCGCATGGAGCAGATTGTGGCCAATCAGCGGCGTGTTTTGGCGCAGGCGAAAAACGTACAGCTGGACAAAGTGGAAGAACTGGAGCTGACGGAGCAGCGGCTGGTGCTGTCGGCAGACCTGCGTCATTTGTACGAGCAGGAGAACTGGGAAAAGGTGGAGGCGGAATTTGCCACGCACATGCGCGATGCTATTGATGGGGAGGCTTTGACAGGCTACACCTTTGGGGCGATGGTGGCCCAAAAGGATTTTATGAAGCCGGGCCGGGAGCAGACGGTGAGTTTTTTCTATGTGCCTACGGACAGGAACTGGCGCAAGCTGCCCAAGGAGCATCGTTTTCTGCGTCCGGCAGGCAGGTATGTGGTCACGTATTTTTCCGGCGACTATATGAATACGGCACCTGCCTATGAAAGATTGCGCAGCTACATGGCAGGACATGGCCTTGCGCCTGGCGAATTTTCCTATGAAGAAAGTCTGATTGAGGACATGAGTACGGCCAATCCGCAGGAGTTTATCACCAGAGTAGCGATTCCGCTGCTGTGAAAATGAGGGATTTTTGATTTATTTTTTTGCTGATAAATGGTATACTTTAGTAAATTGTAAATAGGTTGCAGGAGGCGGTTTTATGCCTAAGAGCAGGTTTTTATCCATATTGCTTACGGCAGCGATTCTGGCCTGTGGCACATTGGTCTACGGGTATCAGGCCGAGCGTACTCCCGAGTATGCGCTGCAGGAGATTATGACCGGCGTGGAAAAACGCGACCAGTCACGGGTGGAAAAATACGTGGCCATGGACAGGTTTTTAGCCGATACCTACGATGAAAGCACGGCTATTCTGGCGCGTGATATCGAAAAGCTGCATGAGCTTTATCCGCAGGACTGGTTCTTCCGTCATGACAGCGCCTTTATGCGGAAATACATTGCTGACAGGCGCAGCAGCGACCTGAAATTTATCAGGGAAAGCATGGCGTATTTCTGGGATGACAAGAAGCTCCCCGTGGGAAAGACTCAGGGCGAGGCTAAATGGATAGCCGGTGAGGCGGAAATTTTTCAGCGTGATTACAGCGCCAAATTAGGTGAGGTCATAAAGGACGGCAATAAAGCGGAGGCCGTGGTCTATATCAAGGGCAGCGCCACCGACTATGGCCGTCTGGTGCCGGAGCTTACCTTAAAGGTTGCTCTGGAACAGCAGCCCGCAGGACATTGGCAGGTAGTAAAGCTCGTCAATGTGGAAGAGGCTTTTTATCCCGTGGTCAAGGGCATAGAGGATTACTGGACTTTGCAGGGCTGGCAGTAATTTTGGCGGAGCTAAAGGAGGAAGTGACATGGGAGAATTTACGTTTACGGTGAGCAAGACCTGTCCGGTTTGCGGTGAGTCCACACGGGTGGTAAAGACAAAGTCAAAATTGACCGTAGTGAAAACGGATGAGGATTTCTGCGTCCATTACAAGGATTTTAATCCCTATCTTTATAAAATCTGGTTCTGTGAAAAATGCGGCTATGCGGCCGATGAAAAGACATTCTTAGGCTCCATGCCCGTGACCCATAAGCGGAAAATCAAGGAGTTCCTCGACAAGAAGAAACTCGGTATGCAGTTTGTGGAAGAGCGCGGCGTTCCCGATGCTGTAGCCGCCTACAAGCTGGCCATCTTCTATGCGGAAATGACCGAGCAGCCACTGGCGAAACGTGCCGGTATGTACTTGGGGCTGGGCTGGATTTACCGTTATTCAGAGGAAAAGGAAAAAGAGCAGGAAATGCTGGAAAAGGCCGCCGAGCTCTATGATAAATCACTCATGACGGAGCGCTATCCCATCGGCGGCATGACGGATGATACGGCACTGTATCTGGTGGGGGCTATCTATGTGCGTCTGGAAAACTATGAGAAAGCCACGCAGTATCTTTCGCGGCTTATCGGCGACCAGAGCCTTCGCGACAGGGACATTCAGCTCTATAAGCGTACCAGGGACTTGTGGCAGACCGTGCGTGAGATTAAACCGGAAGCATGAGGAGGAACAGATAATTGGTTATTGATTTACCGGCAAACTGGCAGGAACAACTGCGTAATATTGACTGGGCCGAAGTCAAGGCAAAAGTAGCTGACTACGGCCCGGCCTTGACGGTGGTAAAGGAAACATGGAATCGTGAAACCCTGGCCGAAATCAGCCAGGGTAATCTCTTTGTCACAGACGAAATGATGAATGAGGCCATTGCCAAAAATATGAAAGCGGACGCCCCGGCTAAGTCTGTGGTCTTAAAATCCCATGAAAACGGGCGTCTGGATATTTGCGTGGACACGGCGAAAATCGGCAAGGTGGAGCTTTCCGGGCAGGTTAAGGAATTTATCCATGAAGGTGATAAATCCTATATGGTATACCGGGTCAGGGAAAGAAACATCCCCAATCACGGCCTGATGTCATGGGTGTTTTCCCGCATTTCCCTGGGCATGGCTCAGCGTATGGTAGGCAAGGTGGAGATTTCCGAGGATTTGCCCATAAGCATAAAAGGCAATACGGTGCGTGTGGATTACAGCAAGGCTCTGGCTGAATCTGACTTCGGCAAGACGGAGTTTCACGGGCACCGCATGCTGGACATGATTGAGATTCAGGGGGCAACCGTAAAGGAAGGCGGCATTATGTTTAAAACGAAACTTAATGTGCCCGATGATGTAAAAGAGGCTTTAAAGGCCATTGTAGCTAAGAAAGTGGAAAGCAAACAGGCAGAAGCCAAGCAGGAAGAAGTAAATGAAGCAAATCAGGAAGGAAAGGCGTGATTTTTTGAACAAGCGGGTTGTAGTGCTTGTTACAGTTTTGGTGACGATATTTGCAGCCATGCCGCAGGCATGGGCCAGGCCTAAAGAGGCGCAGCCACCGAAAATTATCTATATTCCCCATGATAACAGGCCTATTTCTGACAAGCAGACAAAGGAAGTGGTGGAAAAGCTGGGGTACAACGTCGTGGTACCGCCGGATGAAATACTGGGAAACCGGGATGACCTTGGATATCCTGACAAGCTTTGGGACTGGCTGCAGAAAAATTCCCTTGATGCCCAGGCGGCGGTCATCTCCTCTGATTCGCTGATTTACGGCAGTCTGGTAGGCTCGCGCAAGCACAGCTACAGTAAGGCCGAGGTCATTGAACGGGTGAATCGTTTCAGTCAGTTCCACAAGAAAAATCCCAAGCTGCCGCTGTATGTGTTCAGCTCGATTATGCGGACACCCAAAAGCGGTGAAGCCTCAGGCTATGAAGAACCGCCTTACTATCGCAAGTATGGCACAGATATTTTCCGCTATACCGTCCTGCAGGACAAGCAGGAGGTCGAAGGCCTGACAAAACGGGAAACTAAAGAAAAGGCTTTTTTGGAAGAACTTATACCTAAAAAGGATTTAAAGGATTGGCTGGGGCGGCGCGAAAAGAATTATGCCGCCAATGAAGCACTTATAAAACTTACACGGCAAAATGTCTTTGATTATCTGGCCTTGGGTCGTGACGATAATGCGCCTTATTCCCGGACGCATTTGGAAAGCCGCCATTTAGCGCAGGCCGGCAAGGACCTGAGCAAGAACCAGTTTCAGGCGATGGCCGGCATTGATGAAATCGGCATTTTGCTGCTGGCCCGCGCGGTCAACAGCATGCGCCATGAAGTACCCTTTGTATACACGCGTTACAACTGGGGACGCGGCGGCAATACGGTACCGGCTTATTCCGATGAAAAAATCAGTGAGTCCATAAATTCGGCCATCATCGCTGTGGGCGGTACGCCGATAACGGCACCGCAGCGGGCGGACTTTGTGCTGATGGTGAATACCAACCCTAACGGCAAGACCTATGAGGCCAACGAC
>JAGAYB010000076.1 GCA_017940705.1 Selenomonas sp.
TGCCGAAACACGGAATCTCTCAGCCTGCAGGTGCAGGACACAAGCCTTTTCCGAAACCGGCTTGCCGGCGACTAAGTCAGCTGTCACAGCCATCAGCTTATGCAGGCCGCATTTCTTGATTGCCAGCAGGTCAAGCCTGCCATCGGTGACAGAAACATCCTTAGCGACATTTTTCATACTGCCAACCACTGCGCTGTTAATGACCACAAACAGGAAGGCCTCCACCTCATGAAGCTGACCATCAGCCTCAATGCGCAGCGGCACCGCCCGGAACTTGGGAATTTCTCCGATTCCCTTCAGATAGTAGGCCATTTTGCCCAAGGCATTTTTCAGCCGGGCATCAACTTCATGGGCAATGGAAGTCATCATGCCGGCGCTGGCTACATTGATAAAATACTTGTCACCGACACGGCCTAAATCCATCAGGCAGGTATCACCAGCGGCAATCTTGTCAAAATAGGCTTCCATATCCTCATTTATTTTCAGATAGGTCGCAAAATCATTTGAGGTACCGCTGCCGATAATTCCCAGCGGCAGCTTCAGTCCATTTTTGACGATGATATTTACACACTCATGAACAGTGCCATCACCGCCAGCCGCCAGAATCCCCTGCGGCTGAACTTCCCGGACAAAGGCGGCAAAATCTTCATTGCCATCTTTTTTCGTCCGGTAGGGAATTATCAGGATATCACGCTTTTGAAAGGCCTCAATAATCCAGTCCAATTTATTTTTGAAAGCTGCATGCCCCGAAACCGGATTATAAAACAATACCAGCTTTTGCAATGTTTACGCCTCCTGTTTCTCTTCAGCCTTAAATACGCCGATTTTACGCAGGAATCTGATACCCACGCGGCCTATCATCGGCATGCGCTGCAGGTCTTCTTCCTTAAGGCCGCCCACCACGAGCATAACGGCAATGTACACAGCACAGCCAAAGAAAACTGCGCCAAAGGTGGATACTGCGCCTATCTGCCACCATGCCATGGTGAAATCGTAGAAGAAATACACCGCCACCGCCATAATCACCGCCGATACGATGGTTTTTAGCAACTGGGGAATTTCTATGCTGTAGCCAATGAATTTATAGATAAAAATAAGGTTGATAATGGCAGCCACACCCATATCAGCCGCTGTTGCCCAGGCAGCACCCATAATGCCCAGCCAGGGGACAGCCGTCAGTTCCCAGTTCAAAATGACTTTGGCTGCTGCCGCCAGTATCATGTTCACCATGGGAATTGTAGGATGGCCTAAGCCCTGCAGGATGCCTGTCGATACCTGATGCAGCCCCAGCAGGATAATACTCACTGCGGAAATCATCACCGCCGGGCCAGCTCCCGGCGCATTGTAAATCAGCGAGGCAATCGGCGTTGCCAGCACAAAGACAATGACAAAGGCCGGAAAACATACGAAATTGGAAATACGCACAGAAGCCGCCGTCTGATTATAAACGCGTTTCATATCCTTTAAGGCCCGGGCTTCTGAAATCGCCGGCACAATGCTCATGGCCATGGAAGCTGTGATAATACAGGACAGATTTACCAGCGGCACAGCCATGCCCGTAAGGTAGCCAAACAACTCTGTAGCTTCATTAACGCTGTAACCGGCTACCTCCAGACGCTGCGGCACAATCATCAAATCAAGATTGGATACCACCGGCAGCATAATGCTGGCGGCCGATACCGGCAGAGACAATTTAAAAATCCGCTTGATAATTGACCAGACCGGCTCAGCTTCTTTACCCGGCAAGGGCTGCAAGTCACGGCCATAATCACGCTCAATGTCCTTATCCAGCTTCCAATGGAAGTAAACCAGCACCATAAGCCCCGTAACCGCACCGGCCAGAGCACCCAAAGAGGCACCGGCAGAAGCGTAGTCAAGCCCCCATGGCAGCAGCAATTCCGCCAGCAGAATCATGGTTATTACCCGAAAAATCTGCTCCACAATCTGGGATACAGCCGTCGGCGTCATGCGCTGCCAGCCTTGCAGATAACCACGGGAACTTGCCAAAAGGGTAACAAAGAACACCGTCGGTGCCAGCACCACTATGGATTTATAGGCACGGGCATCACGGACAAACTGCCAGTCGATGAGCCAGTCAGCGGCAAAATAGGTCAGGAAAGAAAAAAGCAGACCTGTTGCCAGCATCAGCGCCATGGAGATATGGAACACCCTTTTAGCCCCATAGATATCCTTTAAGGCCACCCGTTCTGCCGTGATGATGGAAATTGCCACCGGCACACCTGCCTGAGATACGGTCATGGCAAAGAAATAAATCGGGAAGGCCATCTGATAAAGACCGATACCTTCGCCTCCCAGGATACGGGAAACAAAAATCCAGTTCAAGGAGCCGATAACCTTCACCACGAAACCTGCCACCGTCAGGATAAAGGTTCCTTTAAGGAAGGATTCCCCCTTGCTGGATTTTTTTTCATTTGTTACTTCCTGCTTACTAATGAGAAACACCGCCTATATGTCACAGGCACGGCATGCCGTGCCCAAAATAATCTGCCGCACTAATCGCAACGTATGAATTATACCACACATTCCTCTCCTTATCCATAGCGAATAAAGGAAATCTATACGGTTGCATAATCACTATAATTTTGCAGGAAATTTAATTATTGGTGCCGAATTGCCGATATATTATAAGAATTATTGTTTTTTTACCGCTTCCCTATAATCTAGCAATATTGAGGTGATGCATTGTGAACATTTTGAACAACGAACTTACGACTATGTCATTAGGAGCACTAAACAAAAACATATCACAAGCTGCCACTCGATTGGCAAAACTTGCGTCTGGTGCGAAAATAAATGGAGCGTCAGACGGAGCATCTGATTTTGCTATATCTAGAAAAATGCAAATCCGCATTCGTGCTCTTGAGCAGGATTCAGCCAATGTTCACAATGGCATGGCCTTGTTAAACGTGGCTATGGGTGGTGTGCAGGAACAAATCAACCTAATGAAGACTGTCAAGGAACGCGTCCTTGATGCCGCCAACGACACTAACACAGATTCAGACCGCCTTACGATTCAAAAGGAAATCAATAGCTGCTTTGAAAACATCGACCAAATCGCTTGTGAATCTGCCGATTACAACAGACGTAAGGTTCTTTTGGGCGGCAATCATTATGATTGGATGATGACTTGGCAAATAAATGATGATGCCGAAATGCTTCCCGATAGTGACATGAACATCGTTGCCGATGTCCATGATACTCTTGATAACATCAGCGGTCCCTTTGATCTGTTTCAAGAATACAAGATTGAACGTACAAATATTGATAAGCTCGGTATTCCTGCTGTGCCAGTTTATGGCAGCAGCGGCTATTTCTCCGGTGGTGCCTCTGGTAATCCCAACCATATAATGGTTGACTTCTCCCCCTATGCCAGTGCAGCCGCACTAAATAATATCGGTTTTTCCGTAGGTGGGCAAAACTTTGTTTTGAGTACAGATCCTGCTGCTGTTTACAAGCCTGGATATACAAAAATTGATATAAGTGATTGCAGCAGTACCGAGGATGTCGCCACTAAGGTTTCTTCATCAATATATTCAAAAGTAACCGCTACATCTTCTGGAAACATTGTCACATTTGCTACCACAGAAAATTTATATGCCGCTACCAGTAATAATACTACGGTGACAGGTACAGGCTATACAGGCTATTCGGACAGAATAAAAACCTCTGATGGCACCCCATCTCAGCCAGCCCAAGATGCCTGGGATGAAGAAGTTCCCGTATATGACTATACAGATCACACAGTTACTGCTGCCAGCACAGGTGCTTTTACACCTAACGCCTTCCTATCCGGCGGTGTGGATGCCTTTCACAATCCTTATGCAAGTGATGTAGATGCTTCCGCCAGTACTCCTGCCATTGATGCTTCTATGCAGCGCAACATATCTGGTGCTGCCAGCGGCAGCGGCTTCACGATCCATGGCTCAAGCGGTCAAACTGTCAATGTAATACTGGTTGACGGCACTAGCGACCTCACACCATATACAGATGATGATGGAATAACCTATCCTAATGTGTATCAAGTTGGCAAAAGTGCCACTTGGAGTGGATCACTGGCAGGTTTAGCTGTTAGTGTTGGCGGAGGCAACATAACATTTACTGCCTCCGGCCTCGGTGTCAAGGGAAATTCCTGTTATGTATCGGATGGCTTCAGCTCAACATATACCACTAAAGAGCAAACTGGCATCACTACAGTTCACCACGACGCTACCAGTGCTGTTGCAGGAACGCCCCCCACATATACTGACGTATATTATACCGGTGTTACGGCACTGTCTAACGAACTTAATGACACCACTGTCATTGATAATCTAAAAGATGGTACTGATGCCACTAATGCCACTTATACCATCGACCTTTCCAGCTATGCCGACAGTACAAGTTCAACTGATTTGGAAGCCCTCATCGCCGACCTTTACGGAAAGGCCCTTACTTATACCTATGCAAATTCGTATGAATTTATTGATTCAGCAGTATTAGGCTTAGGCACAGAATCAAAATTTGGTACCAGTACTGTAAAAATTGACCTAAATGACCTGCGTACAGCTGTTTCCAGCGGTACACCTATAGCCGAAGCTGCTGCAAACCTTCTGACAGGTACGCTTGCTCGTTCTGAAAGCATTACTGACGGTGACAAAATTACAGGTGTCAAACTGACTTCTGTCCTGCCAGGTACTTACGGCAACACTGAAAACATTTACGGCAGTAAAGGTACATTGAGGTCTTATCATATGGATTTTGGCAGCTACATAGCAGACAATGGTATCACCCTCCCCAATGACTTATATGGCAAAGGTTTTCGAGTTTACTGCCCTACTGACAGTGTGGAATGGTTTAATTTCATGTTCATGCCCAATATGGAGGAAAGTGAATACTCTGATTACCGCCCTGAAAGCGGTACCGACTCCCTAACCATAAAAAGCCTGCTAATTGATATTTCCAAAGCAACAGATGCCGCCTCCCTTGTATCAACAATATATGAACAGGCGGAATCTATTCTTACAGGTGCAACTGTCCCTGAATACGGTTTAAATACTAATTACAACCATCATTTACGCGTAGCCGCTAACCCTAATTCTGGGGAGCTTATTCTCTATGATGACAGACGATATACCATCAACTACCCTCGCGATGACATCGACCATATTCCCGGAAATGACCGCAAATTTTATCCAGATTTGCAGGAAGCCGGAGAGAAAATAGCCGATGGTGCATACGATAATGTACAGCTTACCATGCGAGAACTTTACTGTGAAGATATTATCATCCATCACACTGACAAGGCCAACATGAATATCCACTTAAAGATTCCCCGTACTACCATCGACCATGTATTAGGGTTTGATCCCAGTAAAACTGATTTATCCAGCTATAATGTGCTTTCCAAGAAAAAACGTGACTGGTTGCTTGGCGACAAAAACAGCCGTGGCATCATTGACCGCGGCATTCAATACCTGACTGATGCCCAAACATTGCTAGGCGCGCAATACAATCATTTAGAATCTGCCAGCAGTAATATAACCACCACCCAAGAAAATACAATCAAAAGTGAGTCTACCATAAACGATGCTGACATGGCACGCGAAGCGCTGGAACACGCCAAATATCAAATTCTTTCCCAATCCAGTCAAGCTATGCTTGCCCAAGCAAACCAAACAGCCAGCAGTGTTCTTAACCTGCTACAATAAAAGCAATACGAAAAAAGGGGGCTATAAAGGCTCCCTTTTAGTGTTTTATGCACCTTTGCAACACATTATTTATGCCCTCAATATATATTTCGTACTGATTGGGACGTGATTTCTCCAGCATAGCAGGATGTGATACTGGTATATAGCCAATCTCTTTGTGCCAATATATATCAAAATACACCCCATTCCACTTCTTAAAACGCAATCCCAGTAAGGACATCACCGGCAAATAGGCATTATGTCCCAGTAGCAACACAGCTTTAGGCTGCAATTCATCTATCTCCTCGCACAGATGCCTAAAGCAATTTCTCAGTTCATAACTAAATGGCTTACGAATCATCCCATTTAATAGCGGCACACATTTCAATAGATACGTATAGTAAAAATCATAACCATTTTTTTGCATCTCTTCCATCGCTGGACGCAACAATTCTTTAATTGGAAAGCACTTACCTGAGCCACTATCTGTCATTTCCTTTTCGGGCAGCTTATGTGCAGCAAAATCCACACACATAATCAGATTATCATTAAATGGGACTTTATCCACTATTGGCTGCTGATTTTTCCGTATTCCGCATTCACGGCAGGATATTATTTGTTTCATCATTCCCATAAACACAGCTTCCTAACTTACAAAATTTTTTCATGTTTAAGATACAAACCTTCACCACGATAATATAATGCGCCTAAAGACAAAAGCCCACGGGCACAGAGTTCCACGCACATAGCCGCCCATACACCGGACAGCCCATACAACCTGGCCAGAAAGACGGCCAGAGGGATGCGGATTCCCCACATGGCAACGAGATTTAAAACCGTAGGCATCTTTGTCTCCCCCGCCCCACGGAAAATACTGGTAACGATGATACCGGCGGCAAAGAGTGGTTCGGCCCATGCCTCGATGCGCAGGATTTGCGTACCGGCGGCGATGACTGCTGCGTCACCGGACAGCAGCGCCATCATCTGCGGCGCGCAAATATACATGACGACACCCATTACGAGCATAACAAACATACCGAGGGCGGCACTTACCCAGCCAAAA
>JAGAYB010000077.1 GCA_017940705.1 Selenomonas sp.
ACCTGAAACATCTGTATCACTCCTATTATTTTATACATGCAGATTTGCATGCGTTTCTGTCTCAAAACTACAGTCTCAAAAAGTGTACTTTATGAGACTGTAGTTCAACATTGCAAAAAATGTTGTTTTCAACCGAAAAGTCTCAAAAACACCCTCTGAAAACGAAAAAATCACAAAAAGATTGGACTTTGCAAAAACCCTTTGCTATAATGTAATTTGTAAATTCAAAGGTCTCAAAAAGTACACTTTTTGAGACCTTTTCGTTGTGTTAAATTATTTTTTGCACGATAAAAAGCCCAGCAGGTTCTTAAGCCTGCTGGGCTTTATCGTTTATGTTTACTATGTATTCTATGTTCCTGATTACAATTTGCTCAAAATAAATTCTGCCTGCCCCTGCAGCTGATAAGTGCCCAGCCCAGCAGGGACAAATACTGTCCTGCCCTTATCCAGCGTAAGGCTCTCACCATTCCCCGTAAGCTTTAATGCCCCATCGAGCACCGTCAGGCAATGGAAGGAATCTTCACCGGTGTGCATGGCACTATCTCCATGCAAAGCACCATGATATACCTTAAAGTATTGGCATTCAGCCAAAAGCTTGACATCCATATTGGGGAACAGGTCGATGTCAACCATTTTTTCAGCCACAGCCTGCGGCACCTCCAGCTTAGTCACCGCCAAAGCCTTATCAATATGCAGCTGCCGCGGCTTGCCATCCTTGCCCACGCGTCCATAATCATAGACACGATAGGTCAGATTGGAACTTTGCTGCACTTCATAAATCAGAATGCCGCTGCCAATGGCATGGAGGGTACCGGCCTTGATGAAGAACACATCCCCCTTATGCACCGGCACCTTATTGCAAACTTCCAGCAGGGTATTGTCCTCAATGCGCTGCTGAAATTCTTCCTTGCTGATTTCCTGCTGAAAACCATAGATCAGGCTGGCACCGGGTTCAGCATCCACCACATACCACATTTCCGTCTTGCCCTGCTCGCCTTCCTCCCGCAGAGCATATTCATCATCGGGATGCACCTGCACAGACAGTTCGCCCTTGGCATCAATGAACTTAATCAGCAAAGGGAAATAATCCATAGCCTGTGCCTTCGTGCCAAGCATAGCCTTGCCTGCACCGGACAAAACATCAGCCAGCGTACGGCCTTTGGCCTCGCCGCTGTCCACTACGCTAAGGCCGGCTTCATGACAGGAAAGCTCCCAGCTTTCTGCCACGATATCCAAATCCGATTCCTTGCCATACTCATTTTTCAAGCGGCTGCCGCCCCAGAGATAATCCTTCAGCGGTGCCTTTAGCAGCATGGGTTTTAACATCAAAACATCACTCCATTTTCCCAAAATACCTTCAACGAATGCTGACCGAACGGAAATTGCTGCGGTCACCACGATGGCGGGCAATCGAATATTCAAAAGGACGCCCATCGTCCAAAAAAGCAACCTGTGTCACTTCCAGCAGGGGAAGCAGGCCTTCTATCCGGAGCTGTTCGCGCTCTGAAGCGGTAGGCATCACAGCCCGCACCGTACGATGCGCTGACTGGATTTTATATCCCAGTTCACCTTCGATGTAGCCGTATATCGAATTCTCCAGCGTCTGTCGCTTGAGACCCGTTATGAGCTGAATCGGCATCTGCGTATATTCAATTACGACAGGCTGCTCATCCAGAATTCTTACCCGGACAATATCATAGACAAAATCATCTGTCGTCAGCTGCAACTTGGCTGCTACCTCGGCAGCAGGATGAATAATCTCAAATTTTAAGATTTTGGAAGCGACATCTCTCCCCTTGAACGTTGCCGCAAAACCGGAAAACTGATTCGCCATGCTCAGTTCCTTCACGTCCTCATCCTTGAGCGATTTGACGAATGTCCCCGAACCGCGGCGCTTGACGACCAGCCCTTGTTTGACCAGTTCATCAACAGCCCGCTTGATGGTAATGCGGCTTACGCCATACTGCTGGCACATTTCCTTTTCCAGGGCCAGCTGTTCACCGGGTGTATATTTGCCCTGCTGGATATCCTCTCTAAGTTCTCTGGCGATTGCCTCATACTTTAACACGACGGCCGTCCTCCTTGCTCATATATAGATATATTATATAGCGAATTGCCTAAAAGTACAAACTCTGTCCCATTCGCCTGCCTGAAGGAAACGGCCTGTCTGAACGAGCTTGCCCCATTCAGAAATTTCTCAGAAGCTGAACAGCAGATTGGTAAAGTAAGCTGTGCGGTGTGCACCATTGTCGTATGCTTTGTTTATTGCCGTACCGCTGAACAAATAGCCCTGAATTTGAATGTTTTTGGTGAAATGATACCAAAGGCTGGCTTCCCATCCCTTGCGTCCCGGTTTTTCACTGCCATTAACCACACTGCTCATAATAAGGGCATCGGAACCCAGATAGCGGTAACCTAAGGAGCCTCCCATCTTTTTATCGCCCCATGGGCTGCCATTATATATGAACTTAATATCATAGGCCTTGTTCTGATAGTGC
The DNA here is from genome assembly GCA_017940705.1 of Selenomonas sp. The sequence continues at coordinate 2,499 of JAGAYB010000077.1, forward strand.
TGGTTGCCACGGGAATAAAAACCCGCAATTTCCCAATTATGAGAAAGCCGCTGGCGCAGATTTAACGCCACTATCCCCAAATGACTGTCTCCATAAGCTATAGGCGAATGAAGATTATAATAGCCAAGGCCCACAGTTGTACGATTGGTAAATCGGTGTTCTACAGCCAGCCCCCAGGCCCGCAGTTTTTGGTTCTTAAAGCCGGTTTCTGTGCCGCCTGCACCTGTACCAACGTATTCAAAGTCTCCACGATTGCCATGCCGGCGAAAGGCATCTGACCAGTCCGAAGACAAATCGGATACTTTTTCATGCAAATTGCCGACATAAGCTTTCAACGTGTTTTTTCCCATCTGATAGTCCAGCTCCATGCCTTTGGTTCTGGCATTTCCTACTACACCTTCCTGCAGGCTGGGCGTAAACAGCCCCAGAGTAAGCGTTGAGCCTTTGAACAGTGGCCCTTTGGCATAAAGCTGATAAAGCATGCTGGATACTTTCACATTGGAAGCTCCATAAGCATCCGAAAATTCCTGCTCACTATTCCAGCCTTCATTACTGCCCCATTTCGTATCAATGCCTGCATGAACATTCCACTGTTCATTGACAGCCGCATCTACGTTCAGGAACAGTTCTTTTTCCCACCATGTATGTTTATCACTGTTGCCCTTCATGGCCTTTTGGGCAAAAACACCACTCCATTTTACCCGGTCAGCATGTTTTTCCAGATTAGCTGTTTTAACGCCAAGATTTTCCAGTTCATTGCGAAATTCCGCCGTTAATTTGTCAACCAGCGCCTTGTCTGCACCGCTTGGATTTTTCGCCTGCGCTTTCGCCACCATTTGCGCCATTTCATAACGGGTAATCTGGCGGCTGCCACGAAAATCTTTCGCACCATACCCTTCAATAATCCCTTCATCGGCCAATTGTGCTACTGCATCATAGGCCCAATGGTCTGCCGGAACATCCGTGAAAGGGTTGGCTGCGGCTGAACAGCCAGCCGCCAACCCCATACTCAGTGATAATGCCGTCCAAAACCATTTTTTCTGCATGCTCATTCCTCCATAATCATCTTACTGAAACAGCCTTGAAGTTCATCTTATCGCCCCGATGGCGGGACAGGGAATACTCAAAAGGACGGCCATCAGACAAAAACGCTGCCTGCTGTACCTCTAGCAGAGGCATGTCTTCCTTTATGCCTAATAATTCCTGCTCCTTTTTCGTAGGCATTACCGCCCGCACAGTACGATGCGCCGACTGGATATGCAAGCCCAAAGTTCCCTCGATATACCGATATAAAGAGTCCTTTAGATGGCTTTCTTTCAACCCTGTGATGAGGTCAATCGGCATCTGCGTATATTCCATAACCACCGGTTCGCCATCTGCACAGCGCAACCGCTGGATATCATAAACAAAATCGTCTTCGGATATGCCCAGCTGCTCTGCGGCCTCCTGCTCAGGATGTATAATCGCAAAATGCAGGACTTCCGTATGAACCTTGTGTCCCTGATAATATTCCGAAAAGCCGCCAAATTGCGCAGAACGGCTCAGCTTATGCACAGCATGGTCATCCAGTGCCTTGACAAAAGTGCCTGCTCCCCGCCGCTTTACGACCAGTCCATCGTTTACCAGCTCATCCACCGCCCGTTTAATGGTAATCCGGCTGACGGCAAACTCAGCACACAAATCCTTTTCCAAAGGCAGCTGGCTGCCGGGAAGATATTCGCCTTGACGAATGGCCTGACGGATTCTGTCCGCCACTTGTTGATATTTAGCGCGGCTGCTCATTTCACCGTACCTGCCTGCAGTTTCTTATAATTCGTATTGCCATCGGCAAATATACTGTATGGCTCGTTGTAAAAGGCCGTAAATTCATCAATCATCTCATGCCCGCGGTTTTCACTGACCATATAAGGCATGAAGAAATTATGTTCTTCCTTGTCAAAGTTTGCCCAGACCATATAATAGGATGCCTTATGTTCACGACAAAGATTTCCCACTTGGGAAAACCACTGTTTATCGACATTATTTTGTATCGCCAGACTGCCGCCCCTGCGCACACCAGCCTCAGTTAGTGCCGTAACTTTATGACGTTCTTTGCCCAGCTTCTCCATCACAGCCAGCGTCTGGGAAAGATTCTGATACCATGCACCACTTTGATCATCATCATAAGTATCTACACCCAAAATATCCACATAATCATCGCCGGGGTAACGGTCTAAATAGTCTTCTGCACGAGAAAACGGGCCATTTGGCGAATAGGCATAGAGGAAATTATGCACGCCTTTTTCATCACGCATATATTCGGCCGTGTATTTCCACAAGGACGAAAAATCCTTGCTGCTGATGTTGCGTCCGCCCCACCAGAACCAAAAGCCATTGTGCTCATGCAAAGGACGGAAAATAACCGGAATATGCTTTTCCTGCAGGCGCAGGGCAAAATCAGCCACCAAGTCCAGATAAGCCCGATAAACGTTATTGAGGTCACCGCCCGGCAAGATTCGTTTGCCCACTTCGCCGGTCAATATATGCGGACTATAGCCCTTAAAATCGTAGGCACCATTGATTTTCGGTTTCTTGGCCACTACATCAAAATTGGGCATATGCATGGATAGCGTGAGGATTGCCCCCTGCCGGTCAGCATTTACAGCAATCTCCACCAGCTTATCCGTAAGGGTTACGCCGGCAGCCATTTCCTTGTCCGTTAAAGTCAGTTCATCGCCAGTAAGGGACAAGGAATCTATGCCCACAACACCGGCAATGCTGCCCGTCACATCCTTGCAATCGGATTCCGTGCCACTGTCCACGCGGAACATCTTATGATGCGTGTCATTCTGATGCCCGTAAATCACTTTTCCTGCCTGCGGAACAGCCCAAAGATAGCGATAAAGCTTGGCAGCCTCCGGAATCAGCTGCTTATCCACCACTTGATTATCCTGTGGTGCCAACTTTTCCACTTTACGCAAGGACAGTGCTTCTTTTTTCGCCGTGCGGTTATCCGCTGCTACCGTGCGGTTGACATAAGCTTCATCCTGCGGATTGTCCACCACACTTGCCTGCACGTTTCCGGCAAACAGGGGCATGCCTAATGATACACCGACAGCCAAAGCCAGCAATTTCTTTTTCATGAATAAGCTCCTTTCTGCTTTCCTACTCCTCAAAACCATTGGCAACAGCCAGTTTCTTAAACCAATAAGCCGATTTCTTCAAGGTTTTCTGCTGAGTGGCCAAATCCAGCGCAATCAGGCCATAACGGTTTTTATAGGCATTGGACCAGGACCAGCAGTCAATAGGCGTCCAAAGATGATAGCCAAAACAGTTGGAACCTTCTGCAATGCCTTGATGCAGCCATTGCAAATGCTCTCTTATAAAGTCAATCCGATAATCATCGGCAATGCTGCCATCTGCCTGCCGGAATTTTTCTTCGCCCTCTACGCCCATGCCGTTTTCAGATACATACCAGGGAATATTGTCGTAG
>JAGAYB010000078.1 GCA_017940705.1 Selenomonas sp.
AGATTTCAAGATATTCTTTTCCAATGCCTTGCCGATAACCTTGAGTTCGCGGCTCTGCTGTAAAAGTTCACGGGAGATATTGAGGGACAGGTCGGGAGAATCGACAAGGCCCTTCATAAAGCGCAAGTAATCCGGCAGGAGGTCTTTGCACTTGTCCATGATGAACACATGACGGGAATAGAGCTGCACGCCCGGTTCATAGTCCGTATGATAGAGGTTGAACGGAGCGCGGGAAGGAATGGCCAAGAGCGCCGTATATTCCACGGAGCCTTCTGCCTTGGTATGGAATACTTCCATGGGCTTTTCCCATTCATGAAACTGATTCTTGAAGAATTCGTCGTATTCTTCCTCTTTGATGTCGGACTTGTTCTTCGTCCAAAGCGGCTGCATGGAGTTCAGCGTGCGGCATTCGATGGTCTTAACCTTCTCTGCGCCTTCGATTTCCTTGCCTTCATCATCCTTCGGCGTCTCTTCATGCTCGAAGTTCATCTTGATGGGGTAGCGCACATAATCGCTGTACTTCTTGACGAGGCGTTCCAGCGTGTAGTTTTCCGTAAAGTCGCTTTCGGCATCATCACCGAAGAATTCCTTGCCCAGCGTAATCGTAATGCTCGTACCGCGCTTGTCACGGTCACATTCTTCAATACTGTAGGAACCGTCACCCGTGGATTCCCAACGCGTACCTTCCGTTTCGCCTGCCTTGCGGGTTTCGATAACCACTTTTTCGGCAACCATGAACGCCGAGTAGAAACCAACACCGAACTGGCCGATAAGTTCTTTGTCGGTATTCCCTTCGCCGCCTTCGCTGGCTTCCTTAGCTTTTTTGAGCTGTTCCATAAATGCCTTGGTGCCGGATTTAGCGATAGTACCGATGTTTTCGATTACTTCCTGACGGCTCATGCCGATACCATTATCGCTGATGGTCAGCGTGTGTTTTTCCTTATCCGGTTCAAGGAAGATTTCGTAGCTGTCGTCACCTTCGAGGATGTCACGGTTCGTCAGGCTGGCAAAATGTACCTTGTCAATTGCGTCGGACGCATTGGAAATGAGTTCGCGGAGGAAAATCTCATGATTCGTGTAGATGGAGTGAATCATTAAATCCAACAGTTGTTTTGTTTCTGCTTGAAATTCATGGGTTTCTTTAGCCATGTGTTTACGCCTCTCTTTATGAAAATTATTTATATACCAGTTGATTAGCACTCCTTTCCTCTGAGTGCTAACGTACATTGTTTAGTATACGACACAAACAACAAAAAGTCAAAGGTATCTTTGTAATTGTTTTTTCTTTCTTTATATAGTAGAATGTAGCTAATCAAATTATTTTTTAAAGGATGTGACTTTTCGTTGGATAGTTCTGACGCGGGTTTATTACTTATTTTGTTAGTGTCGTTTCTCATCACCAGCGGCTTTTTCTCTTTACTGGAAACAGCCCTGGGTGAAAGTCACCGCAGCAAACTGGAGAAAATGGCGGAAGATGGCAATAAGGATGCTGCCGGTGCCTTGGTACTGCTGGAGCATAGCGACAGGATTCTGACGCTGGCCCAGAGCGGCATTACCCTGAGCAGTATTCTTACGGGCGTATGTACCGGTGTGCTTTTGGTGCCAATGCTGGCTGATTTGTTTCCCGGACTGCCTCAGGCTATGACCATCTCTCTTATCGTCAGCATTTTGCTTATCACTTATATATCCCTGCTGTTAGGCGAGTTCATTCCCCAAAAGACAGCTCTGCATGAGCCGGAAAAGATTCTGCTGCGCTATCATGGCATCATCAGGACGCTTGCCCGGCTTACGCGGCCTTTTATATCCCTCCTGTCCGGCTCGGCCAATGTCATTCTGCTTATCTTTGGTATCAATCCCTATGCTACGGAGGCCGTCACCGAAGACGAAGTCAAAGACCTTATCGAGCAGGGTACTGAGGACGGTACCTTTGAAAAGACGGAGCAGGCCATGGTTGACAGGATTTTCCATCTCAGCGACCAGACGGCTTATGCGCTGATGACACCGCGCACACAGATGCTCTGGCTGGATCTTTCCGACTCCCTTTGGGAGAACATGCACCTGATTCGGGAAACTCCGCAGGATATCTTCCCGGTGGGACGCGACAGTCTGGATGATTTCTGCGGTGTCCTCTACGCCAAGGATTTGCTTAATGCCACTTTGGCTCACGAGGTTCAGGATTTGTCCCAGTTCATCCGCAAGCCCCTCTTTATCCCCCGTTCCATGGAAACCTTCCGGGTGCTGAAACAGTTCCGCACCACGGGGATTCACGAAGCCATGGTGCTGGATGAATACGGCGGCGTTATCGGTTTTTTGACCATGGACGATATCCTGCAGGAAATCGTCGGCGATTCCTTTACGCCCCACGAAGAAGAAACCGCCCAGCTGACCCCTCGTGATGATAACAGCTGGCTGGTTGACGGACTCTATGATATTGATGACTTTAAAGCCCGTTTCTCCATTGATGAGCTGCCTGATGAAGACCATGACCACTATCAGACAATGGGCGGTTTCCTCACCTCCTGCTTTGGCTATATCCCCCAAGCGGGTGAGAAAATCGACTGGCAGGACTTCACCTTTGAAGTCGTGGACATGGACGGTGCCCGTATTGATAAAATCATGATTACCAAAAACGACAGCACGGAAAAAGCCGTTGCCGCCAATTAAGGGTAAAACAAAAGCTTTCCAGACATAGCTGCATAGCTAAACTCTGGAAAGCTTTTTATGTTATATGAGTTTTAAAACGCCTTCAAAGACACCTACCAGCCATGAGCCGATGCTGAAGCCGCCCGGCACTTTATCAGCTATCATGGGCACTTCTTCCACTACCCTGCCGTCATAGCTCAGGACAATCTGCCCCACCTCTGTGCCTGCCTGCAAGGGCGCTGCTACCACCTTGGGCACGTCATAGGCGAGGGTGTACTTATTCTTGTCATCACCGTTAATCAAGGGCAGCTCAATGTCATGGGCAGGATACAGATAAGCTGTTGCCTGCGTTCCTCCTTTGACCCAGACCTTATGGCGTACCTTTTCCTTGGCCGGGCCCTTGACCATTTTCACATGGTCAAAGCCATAATCCAGCAGCTTTGCGCCATCGGTAAATCTGTCCTCCGGCGTGTCGGCCTTCATCAAAATGACGATGAGTTCCACGCCGTTACGTTTGGCTGATACGGCTAAGCAGCCTTCCGCCGCCCTCGTCCAACCGGTTTTTATGCCCGTTATCCCCTCGTATTTATCCAGCAGCTTGTTCGTATTTTCTGCCTGATATTTTTTCCCCACAGGGCTTCGCCAGAAAATCTCTCTGTTTTGGGTTCCGACTATTTTGCGGAAATCCTTGTTTTTCATCGCGTAGCGAGCCAGTTTAGCCATATCTCTGGCCGTGGAATAATGCTGTTTATCGGTAAGACCGTTGGGATTGGCAAAATGGGTATCGCTCATGCCCAGCTGCCGGGCCTTGCTGTTCATCTCAGCCGCAAAACTTTCTACATTCCCGGACATGGCTTCGGCCAGCGCCACAGCTGCGCCGTTATCCGATTCCAGCAGCAAACCGGCCAGCATGTCTTTAGCCACCAGTGATTCCCCGGGCAATGCGCCTAAGGGACTTGATTCTGTATTGGCCGCATTTTGCGAATAGGTGACGACTGCATCCATATCCATCTTTTCCAGCGCCAGTATCCCGGTCATCATCTTGGTCATGCTGGCAGGATAGAGACGGTCATCAGCATTTTTTTCCCAGACCACTCTCCCGGTAGTGCGCTCTATGATAATGGCCGCATCAGCAGTTACCTCCGGTTCGCCACCCTCACCGGCTGAAACCGGCAGCTGTATCGTAAGCATACACACCGTCACCAGAACCGCGGAAATTTTTTGCCATAACTTCAATCTCAAAATCTCCTTCATCATGCAATAAGAAAAGGCTTTTCGCATTGAAAAGCCTTTTTAGTATAGCACGTTATCAATTTTTGTGCATGAATTTTTTACCAGACAAAATCTGCCTCAAACATCCGATGCCAGGGCAGCTTCACCTGTACATCGTCCAAGCCGTCAAACGGCGGCAGGTTGTACATGGCAAAATTGCGGATTTCCTGCTGAATCCTGTCGGTGACAGCACCCTCCCTGCTCCCGAGATTGGTGTAGACATCCCGCTGGCGGAAACCGTACAGGGTGTCCCCCACCTTGCCGCGGATAATGGCCTGATAGCCCCAGTCTTCCAGATAGCGGCGCGTCAGCAGCCTGTCGCAGTCATCATCGCTGATATGCCGGGATAAAATCCCCATGGCCAGCGCAAAGCCTGTACTGTTGGTGGCTGTGTTCCAGCCGGAATAGCCGCGCAGGCGGTACAGGAGATTCCCCTGCTGCAATCTTTTCATCAGCGCACTATCTGCGCCGTTGGCAAAGGAAATATCTGCCAGAGCCAGCGGATAGCCACGGTATACATAGTCATTTACTTTTTGCGCCATGGCCTTGGTATTCTCCCGTTCGCGTCCGTCATTGCTGGGCAGCTTCACACCTTCACCTATAACAATGCCGTCACCGGTGACACCGTCCTTATTGGTGCTGACCAGAAAGACCAAATCAGCCTTGGCCGGGTCGGCTACGGGTATGGCACCGGCTACCTGAATGGCGGCATTGACAGAATCGCCGATTTTGGCATCAGAGAAGCTGGGCACCGTATCATAGCCCTTGCCCGGTGCATATTCCGTATAGACGAAGGGAATGACTCTTTCCAAATCGTTGACCGCCCGGGTGAGCAGCAGCAGACCAAATTCGTCAATTCCGGCCAGCAGCTGGAACCTGGTCGCCGGAAGCCCCTCGGCATATTTTTTCAAATCCCGGGCTTCTTTATGGGTCTGGGACAAGGGCGCATTATCATCCTTGCCAATGACCAGATAGGACAGCCTGCCTTCCCTTGTCATGTCGATAAGCTTTTTGTTGACCTGAAAATTTTTATCCCGGCGCGCCTGCCAGTCGCTCAGATATTTTGCCGGAATGGCTGCCTCCCTGACGGACAGTTCCTTTTTTTCCTTCTTGCTCAGTGCCGTTGTTTCCTGCTTGTCCAGCAGGGCTGAACGCTGAAAGATATCAGCACCGTACTGCATATAGTAATCAGGCTCCTCACTGCCGGCATAAGCGCCCGAACGTGGGGTACGCATCAGGGAACCGAAAATATAAATTTTCATGCCGGGATTGGCCTGCTGCAGCTTAGACAGCCTTTCTGCCCTGTCCAGCAAAGTATCCAGCGGTATTTCATGCTTGCGCGAAGGCACCAGCCCTCCATAAATCATGCTGTCGGCGGAAATCATCGCCGCCTTGGCTCCGGAGAGATTTTTCTGCGTCCACTGCCACAAAGCCTCTGTATCAGCTGCCTGATTCACACCGCCACAGAGCATATCCTTCGGCGGCATGACGACATCATAGCCGGCCTTTTGGACAACCTCTGCCGTTTCGCTTGAGGAAATGGGGCGGTTATCATGGGGGATAAAGAGTATTTTATCCGCCGCCCATGCCGTAACGCTGCCCACCATTAACAGCATCACCGCCACGAAGGCTGACAATGCCCTTTTTACCTGCATAATTAAAGACCTCCTTTTATCGCTAAACATTGCCCAAATACACATGACGCAAAAACTTTCGTGCTATTCTCTGCAATTCCGCTAAAGTGTCCAGCGGTGTGCTTTCCGCAGTCCACTTATAACGGGGAAAATACCGTGATAAATGCAAAGGAATCTCCGGGCTCAGCTCAGCCAGCCACTCTACCTCTGCCGCAAAATCTTTTCTGTTATCGTTTTTTCCGGGAATTACCAGGGTCGTTACCTCCGTGTGTACGCCAGCCGCAACGGCCATGGCTATGGCTGTCTTTGCCGCCGTCAAATCACCGCCCATCCATTTGTAAGCCTCGTCCGTAAAGGCCTTTAAATCAATATTGACGGCATCTATCAAGGGAAGCAGCTTTTGCCATGGCCCGGCGGCAATCTGTCCGTTGCTGACCAGAACCACTTTTTGCCCGGCCGCCCGTAATAACGGGGCGGCATCCATAATGTACTCATAACTAAGCAATGGCTCGTTGTAGGTAAACGCCACGCCGATACTGCCCTGCCCTTGCGCCTGCACGGCCATTTCCACCAGCTTTTCCGGTGCCAGACAGCCGATAACTTCCCCTTCGCCATTTTGCGATATGCTGTGATTCTGACAAAAGGGACAGCGCATATTGCAGCCAAAACTTCCCAGAGAAAGTATGTACGAGCCGGGATAAAAATGATACAAGGGCTTTTTTTCAATGGGGTCAATGGCCAGGGAAGTGACCTGACCATAATTGAGGCTGACAAGCCGTCCTCCAGCATTGCGCCGCGTCCGGCAAAAGCCCGTCTGTCCCTCCGTCAGGCTGCACTGATGCGGACATAGCCCACATGTAATCATCTCAGTTCATCCCCATTTACTCTGTCATCTTAATCCGTCCTGTCTCAATGCCTGCCAAGCCATTTTGCCGCAGGTACTCAATAAAGATGTCTTCCATAGCACCGTAATCACCCACGACCTTTGCCGCCTTCAGCATATCGTAGCCATCACCGCAGGCCGCAGTGAAATCACTGGTGGCCAGCGTGTATGTTTTGTTATTATCCAATGCTTCGCCATTTACCAGCACATTGCTGACACGGCTGCCTGCCGGAGCCTTGGCATTCAGTTCAAAGGTCAGACCGCTGA